>CAMWUU010000137.1 GCA_947177515.1 uncultured Lachnospiraceae bacterium | reverse complement strand
CGGAGATTCTCTCTGTTACAAAAGGTAAAGCGGGGACCCCGGGGGAACTTACCGGGGTTATCCGGAAATCTGAGTCCACGCGTCTGGGCAGTGTGGTTGCGAATACAACACGCGGTGTATTCGGCAAGCTGGCAGTGGAAAATGGTGTCGGGGAGCGGCTGGAAAAAATGAGTAAATATGGGGTGGTGGAACTGGGGCTGCGACAGGAAGTAAAAACCGGACCTGCGACCATACTATGCCAGGTAGATGACGCGGTACGCGAGTACAGCATTGAAATTGAACATGTGGATTATACCAATGCCAAGCAGAGCAAGGGGCTGGTAGTCCATATTACAGATGAAGAGTTAATCGAAAAAACAGGAGGAATTGTCCAGGGAATGTCGGGAAGTCCGATTTTACAGGATGGGAAACTGATCGGCGCAGTGACCCATGTATTTGTCAGGGATGCAACGCGGGGTTATGGCACCTTTATCGAAAATATGCTGGAATTCCCAGAATAATGCGTCCTTTCGCTTTAGGCAAGGAAAAATTTTCCAAATAATTTCCAAAATTTGTTAATTAGGGCTTGATTTTTTCCAAATTCTGGTGTATTATAAACTCTGTAATGGAAATAAATGGATTCTGATATCGAATCAGCAATAATTTTCTGTTTTAGTTCTGGTAATATGACGCAAAAAAATGGCAGAAATGAGGAAAGAAGATGGAAAAAATCAATGTGTTAATCGTGGACGATAATGCACGCACCGTAGCTATGCTGGAAGAAATTGTGCAGGGGGACGAGGATATGACTGTGATCGGTAAGGCGGAGAACGGTCTGGATGCACTGGAGATGATAAAAGAAAAAGAGCCGGATGTTGTTCTTCTTGATCTGATTATGCCAAAATTGGACGGGCTTGGAGTACTTGAGAAAATTAAAAAGGACAAGGAGCTTACAAAAGTGCCTGCATTTATTGTAATCTCTGCCATTGCACAGGAGCGTGTAACTGAGAATGCATTTGAGCTTGGTGCAAGTTACTATATTTTAAAACCATTTGAGGGCAGTGTGGTCTTAAGCCGCATCCGTCAGGTCGGCGGCAGGGGAAGCCAGCATATTTTAGAAAAGCGCGGCGTACTCGCGGCCTGCGAAGTAGCGCCGGTAAACCGCCCACATAACCTAGAAGCGGATGTAACCGATATTATCCATGAAATCGGTGTGCCTGCGCATATCAAAGGCTACCAGTATCTGCGCGATGCCATAATGATGTCGGTAGACGACCATGAGATGTTAAATTCCATTACCAAGCAGCTTTACCCATCCATCGCAAAGCGCCATAAAACAACGCCGAGCCGCGTTGAGCGGGCTATCCGCCATGCGATTGAGGTAGCATGGAGCCGTGGAAAGATGGATACGATCAATGACCTGTTTGGATACACAGTTAGTTACGGCAAGGGAAAGCCGACCAACTCCGAATTTGTAGCGCTTATTGCCGATAAAATCCGGCTTGAATATAAGAGTGCCGGACTGGGGACTTAAGGGGATTGTGCAGGGAATAAACTGTGCGCAAAAAAAGTCAATTTCCCCCTTTCCGAAAAAAGAAGAATATGGTATAATGAGTGTAAGGCATTATACCTGCGCCGGTTCGCCGTCCGACCAAAGGATCCGCGCCAGAAGTGCGAACCGCACTAAAGTGCGGAGGATATTTTTCCGCGAACCGTGATCACTCCTATCGGGTGATCTCTCCAATGGAGAGATTTCTCCATTGGAGAAATTCATGCGCTTATCATGCTAAGGATATGGCATGATGGAAACAGGGGCGTAAATGCTACAAGAAAACAGGAGGGCGAAGGATGAAAAAGGTACTGTTTGTTGCTTCCGAGTGTGTACCGTTTGTAAAGACGGGTGGATTGGCGGACGTGGTGGGTTCGCTGCCGAAATACCTCGATAAGGGGCAGTTTGATGTCAGGGTCATGCTACCGAAATACATGATGATCCCGGATCAATTCAAACAGAATATGCAGTATAAGACGCATTTCTATATGGAATTGAACTGGCGCAGCCAGTATGTGGGGGTACTCGAAACTGTTGTGGATGGGATTACATTCTATTTTATTGACAACGAATTCTATTTTTCCGGGATGAAGCCGTATGGCAATATCTATGAGGATATCGAAAAATTTGCATTTTTCAGCCGCGCATGTCTTTCAGCGCTGCCGGTAATCGACTTCCGCCCGGATATCATCCACTGTCATGACTGGCAGACAGGTCTGGTACCAGTATATTTGCACGACAGTTTCCAGGGCGGCGAGTTTTTCCGGGGAATCAAAACTATTATGACGATCCACAATTTAAAATTCCAGGGGATCTGGGATAAGAAGACCGTGAAGAACATTACGGGTCTTGGCGATTATTATTTTGCCCCAGATAAACTTGAGGCTTATGGTGACGCGAATTACTTAAAAGGCGGCATTGTCTATGCGGATTATGTGACGACCGTAAGTGAATCCTATGCGAACGAGATCAGGATGCCATTCTACGGCGAGGGGCTTGATGGACTGATGAACGCTAAAGCAAACCGGTTAGTCGGTATTGTGAACGGCATTGACTATGACGAATATAATCCGGAAACCGACCCGTTTATTGTGCAGCATTACAACGCGAAAAACTTCCGCAAAGAAAAGATAAAGAACAAGCGCGCACTCCAGGAGGAGTTGGGACTTGAGGTTGATGACAAAAAATTTATGATCGGTATTGTTTCGCGTCTGACAGACCAGAAAGGCTTTGACCTGATTGACTATGTGATCGAGGAGATCTGTGCTGAGGACACCCAGCTTGTTGTACTTGGTACCGGCGAGGAAAAATACGAACATTTGTTCCGCCATTTTGCATGGAAGTACTCAAATCGTGTATCAGCAAATATATTCTATTCCAACGAGCGCTCCCACCGTATCTATGCGGCCTGTGATGCATTTTTGATGCCGTCGCTCTTTGAGCCGTGTGGTCTGAGCCAGTTGATGAGCCTGCGCTACGGCACGGTACCGATTGTGCGTGAAACCGGAGGCCTGCGCGATACGGTACAGCCGTACAATCAGTATGAGGGTACTGGGACGGGCTTTGGCTTCTGCAATTACAATGCACATGAAATGCTTGGTACTATCCGCTATGCAAAGGATGTCTACTACAACCACAGGCGCGAATGGAACAAGATGATTGACCGTGGGATGGCAGCAGATTTTTCGTGGTCGGCTTCAGCGAGGAAGTATGAGGAGCTATATAACAGGATGTAACAGGGGCAGCACAGTGGAACCTTTACCGAATTGGGGTAATGAAAAACGAGCTGTGTAGGACTAACAAGAAACCGGGGAGATATATAGCGCCCCGGGATCGCTACATAAAGGCTGCACGGTTGTCCGTGGAATGGAAAATTCCAGGGGCGGGTGCTGTCCGCTGGAAAAGAAAAACTCGTGGGAAGTTTTGCCCACGAGTTTTTTGGCATGGATTATTATAATAGAAATGAGGTGTTGTTGGCGTATGATATTACAGGCCTTGTTAAACGAAGTGGAAACTAGGTTGGTATCGGGGGATACCAGCAGGGAGATAACCGATATTATCTATGATTCCAGGAAGGTGGTGCCTGGTTCGGTTTATGTGGCAATCGCGGGGGTGCGAAGCGACGGGCACGACTACCTTAAAGATGCAGTAAACGCTGGGGCGGTGGCCCTGGTTGTGAAGAACGAGGAAAAAACAAAGGCTTTTTTAGAGGAGGCTGCTTTAAAGGAGGATGGGAAGGAGTGCCAGACAGTTACGGTGGTCTATGTGGAGGAAACACGCAGGGCACTTGCCCTGCTTTCCGCCGCATATTTCGGGCATCCGGAAAAAAGGCTTACTACCATAGGGATCACTGGTACCAAGGGGAAGACAACGGCAGCCTACATGGTTTATTCTGTCCTGATGCATGCGGGGATAAAGGCGGGGCTGATTGGAACCATTGAAACTTTAATCGGGCAAGAGCACATTGCTTCGGACAATACCACGCCGATTTCCTATCTGTTGTATCAGTACTTTGACCGGATGGTAAAGGCGGGATGTACCTGTGTGGTAATGGAAGTTTCCTCGCAGGGGCTGATGCAGTACCGCGTGGAAGGCGTAATATTTGATTATGCGGTACTGACCAATATCGAACCCGACCATATCGGACCGGGGGAACATGCGAGTTTTGAAGAATACATGGCTTGCAAGGGGCGGCTTTTTAGCCAGTGCAGATTGGCATTGGTTAATGCGGATGATGCGCATTGGAAAACTGTGCTGAAAGGATCTGCCTGTCCATTAAAGAAATTTGGGATAGCGGATCAAAAGGATGGCCAACCGGTTTCGGATTATGCACTGCGCGCCGAAAATATCCATTTGCATACTGGAAAAGGTGACCTGGCGGTTGCCTACCATCTGGCCGGGGAGGCAGAGTTTGACATACAGGTTAACATCCCGGGGAAATTTACGGTTTACAACTCGATGACTGCGGCGGCGATTTGCCTGGAACTTGGAATTGCGCCAGGGGTGATTAAGGAGGCATTGCTTGGTGCAAAAGTGCGTGGACGGGTTGAACCCGTGCCGATATCGGATAAATTTACGGTTATGGTAGATTACGCACACAATGCGATGAGTTTAAAAAGCCTGTTGACCACCATACGGGAATATCATCCAAAACGTTTAGTCTGCCTGTTTGGATGCGGCGGGAACCGCTCCCGCGACCGCAGGTTTGAGATGGGGGAGATTTCCTCCCGCTATGCCGACCTCACAGTTGTAACAACGGATAACCCTCGTTACGAGAAACCGGAAGATATTATTGAGGACATTATTACCGGCGTAAAAAAGGCGGACGGGGCGTATATTGCGATTCCGGATCGTATGGAGGCAATACAATATTGTATAAAAAACGCGCAGGAAGGGGATGTCATTATTATTGCCGGGAAGGGACATGAGGACTACCAGGAAATCTGCGGGGTAAAACACCATATGGATGACCGAAAGATGGTACTTTCCTGTAAGGGAATGGCGTAGGAAGGACAGATTTTTCCAAAAACAGGGGGATGCCGTAATGATTCTTGGCCATTGGGGGAGTGGGGATTTTGTATCAGATTCTACATGGACGTGCCTCTTTTCCCCTGTTATAATACCCTTACACTTATTATAATAAGGGATAAAATATCAACGCAGGAGGTATGACCCATGGAAAAATCAAAAGTATTTTTTACCACCTTCAAGACGAATGAACAGGAGAACCTGCTTAAAAAACTTCGCCGCCTTATGAAGACAGCAGGGTTTGAAACAATCGATTTTGCGGAAAAATATACGGCAATCAAGCTTCATTTCGGCGAGTATGGCAACCTGGCTTTCCTGCGCCCAAATTATGCAAAAGTGGTAGCGGATTATGTAAAAGAACTTGGCGGCAGGCCATTCCTTACAGATTGCAATACACTCTATGTCGGCAGCCGCAAAAACGCACTCGACCATATGGATACCGCCTACTTAAATGGTTTTTCCCCGCTTCAGACCGGCTGCCATGTTATTATAGCGGATGGATTGAAAGGCACGGACGAAACTATTGTGCCGATAGATGGGGAATATGTGAAGGAAGCAAAGATCGGACATGCGATTATGGATGCGGATATATTTATTTCGCTTTCCCATTTTAAAGGACATGAGATGGCGGGTTTTGGAGGAGCAATCAAAAACATTGGTATGGGATGCGGCTCACGTGCGGGAAAGATGGAACAGCATTGCGAGGGGAAGCCGAGTGCTGATAAAGCCCTCTGTGTCGGCTGTGGCGCATGCCGCCGGATCTGTGCGCACGGTGCGCCGGTAATTGAGAATGGCAAGGCAATGATTGACCATAAGAAATGTGTTGGTTGTGGCCGGTGCCTGGCAGTATGCCCGAAAGATGCGATTTTGGCGGATTTTGCGGATTCGGTTGCAGTACTCAATTACAAGATGGCGGAGTACAGCCTTGCAGTGTGTAAAGACCGGCCTTGTTTCCATATTTCCCTGATTTGTGATGTGTCGCCAAACTGTGACTGCCATTCGGAGAATGATATCCCGATTATTGCGGATATCGGTATGTTAGCGTCCTTTGACCCGGTAGCGCTTGATAAGGCTTGTGCTGATTTGTGCAACCTAGCGGAGCCAATAAGGGAGAGTGAACTAGGCGAGCAGCTTGCAAAACATGCTTTGCTTATGGAGGAGGAAAGCGGGCAGGATGGCGGATGTGGGAAGCATGACCATTTCCATATGGTACATCCGGATGCCGAATGGAAATCCTGCATTTCACATGCGGTGAAAATCGGTCTGGGGACGGATCAATATGAGATGGTAAGAATATAGTATTATTTTTTGGTGTATGGGAAACGGTGCAGTCAGTGCAAAAATGAAGAGCCTGTTTTCCATATACCTTTTTTATTGTGTTGTATTGTCCGTAATAGAATATAGCTATTATTCTTTAAGTTTTTTGAAAAGATTCTTGACATAATATAATCAAACGATTATAATAACCATAATCAATTGAGAATCATATAATTATTCAAATGATAATTGTAAAAGGCCGACGGGGAAACAGGAAGGAGTGGGTTTCATGCAGAAGGATCAAAAAATGGTGGATCACAAAAAACAGATGGAAGGGATAGCCGGACGGCAGCAGGAATATCCAGGTGTTATCAGGGGGGAGGTTTCAGGTGACATAAGCGAAGAGGAATTTCTGAAAAATTACAGGCCGGGGGACTATGAGCGCCCATCGGTCACAGCGGACATCCTGGTATTTACGCTTTCAGAACGCGGGGAACTTTCGCTTCTTTTGATCCAGCGGGGCAATCATCCGTTTAAAGGGTGTTGGGCGCTACCAGGTGGTTTTGTGGATATGGAGGAGAGCCTTGATGAGGCGGCACGGCGGGAACTTTTTGAGGAAACCGGTTTAAAGGATATCTATATGGAACAGCTTGCCACCTTTGGCGATGTGGGGCGCGACCCAAGGATGCGTGTGATTTCGGTAGCTTATCTTGGGCTGGCACCAAAAGACAGCCTGCCAGGGCGATGTCGCGGGAAAGATGATGCGAAGGAGGCATGTCTGTTCCAGATTAAGCAGCGCCCGGACGGTTCTTTTGTCTTTATTAATGAAGACTGGGTGATTATGTTTGCGGAAAATGAACTGGCCTTTGACCATGCGAGGATCATACATGAAGGTGTAAACCGTATCCGAGGTAAACTAAATTATACAGATATTGCCTTTGAGTTATTAGAAAACCGGGAGAATTTTACTATGGCTGACCTGCGCGTGGCGTATGAGGCGATTTCCGGTGTGCCATACCCAGCCTCAAATTTTACAAGGAATATAACGACCCGTTATATCAAGCCTGGAAAAATGGTGGAAACGAAGGAGCGGGTATTGGCGGGCAACGGTACAAAGGTGGCACTTTATGGGTACCGCAGGGATGGTGTGCCGGATCCGGACCGCAAGGATTATGACGATGTCGGGGCAGGGATTAAAAACGGAAATATGTATGGGGTTGGTGCGGGGAAAAAGAAAAAGGATTCAGAGTCGGGCAAATAAAATAAAAATGCCGCCCATGCGGCAAAAGGTGAGGCGAAAATGAAAAAAAATATTTTAATTGTTGTGGATATGCAGAAGGATTTTGTAACAGGTGTTCTAGGGAGCGGGCAGGCGCAGGAGATTTTACCCCGGGTGGCAAATAAAGTGGAAAAATATGATGGTGAGATTATTTTTACAATGGATACACATGGGGAGGATTATTTAAACACGCAGGAAGGGCAGAAGCTTCCGGTAGTACATTGTGTGGAAGGGACACCGGGCTTTGAGCTTGAGGAGCCGCTTGGTGTGCTTTGTAAGAAAAAGAGGGCGCGGATTTTTAAGAAGGGGACATTTGGCAGTATTGCACTGGCAAAAGAACTTGCAGAAGAACAGCAAGAAATTGCTTCCATAGAACTGATCGGTGTGTGTACGGATATCTGTGTGGTATCCAATGCCCTGCTGCTAAAAGCATTTCTTCCGGAACTGCCCATACAGGTCGATGCATCCTGCTGCGCCGGCGTAACCCCGCAAAAACATGAGGCAGCACTTGAAACAATGAGAAGCTGCCAGATCCATATAGTGTAAAAGAGGGAAAAAAGAGTGGTAGCAGGAGGACACATACGGAACTTTAAACAGTATGTGTCCGGATGGTACCGGAAAGGATTTTCTGGGAGCTGTGCGGACAGGAAATCCTTTCTAGGAGGGCGGTAACAGGAGGACACATACGGAACTTTAAACAGTATGTGTCCGGATGGTACCGGAAAGG
>CAMWUU010000136.1 GCA_947177515.1 uncultured Lachnospiraceae bacterium | reverse complement strand
CTCTAGCCAAGTCCCCGCCAATAATCCCGAACATGTTTTTAAATCTTCAAAAATCTGGCGTTCAAAAACTTCATAGTACACCGCTGTTACCAAAAACAAGGTGGCAAAGATCGCCACCCCGGAAACCAACATTAATTGGATATATATTCTGCGCCTCATACCAAATCCCCTACTCAATCATGTAACCCACATTGCGCACGGTTCGGATATGTATTCCCGCCTCCCCAAGTTTGCGCCTGAGTGTGCCAATATGCATATCAAGCGTGCGCGATTCCCCCTCAAAATCAATCCCCCAGATCCGCTCCATCAGCAGATCACGTTTCATCACAATGCCCGCATTGACAAGCAGCAGGTGCAGCAATTCAAATTCCTTGTAAGTTAAACCGCATGGTTTCCCCGCCACATAGGCCGCATGGCGCGCTATATCCAATGTGATCTCCCCTAAGGAAAGTGCATCCTGTGTGCCCTCCTGTGCACTGCGGCGCAGCAGGGCTTTAACACGCGAGATTAGTTCCAGAACCCCAAACGGCTTAGTCATATAATCGTCCGCACCCCCGTCAAGCCCCCGCACCTTATCAATCTCCGCTGTTTTTGCCGTAACTAGGATCACCGGAAGTTTTTTAGTTCCTGCCTCCCTGCGCAGTTTTAAAAGAACAAAAAGCCCCTCCTCGTCCGGCAGCATGATATCAAGAAGCACCAAATCCGGCTGTTTTTTCGCAAGCCCTTGATAGAACTCCTTTGCACACGCAAATGCCTCAACCGCAAAGCCGCTGTTTTTTAAGGCAAACCCCTCGATTTCCCTGATATTTGCATCATCCTCCACAATATATACAAGCGGCATACCTTTCCCGCCTCCCTTTCTTTGCTCCAAATCACATGGACATCTGCGGCAGCTCATATTTTTTCCGGTTTTCCTCAACCATTAACTCAAACTGCCCCTGCCCGCTATGGCGCACCGTTTTCAGATATCCGTGAACCTCCATGCCGTTTTCTGCAATCTGGATAAGGCAGACGGCAATGTTTGAACAGTGGTCTGCGATCCGCTCAAAATTCGCTGTCATATCCGCTAAGATAAAACCCAGTTCAATGGTACATGTCCCTGCGCGCAGCCTGCCGATATGCCTTGTTTTCATCTCCGCACTTAACAGATCAATCGTTTCCTCAAGAGGTTCCACTTCCTGCGCACCCGCCGCATCTTCCTCATTAAAAACCCGGATGGCGAGATTTAAAATATCTCGTACTGCCCCCGAATAAACCGAAAGTTCCGCCTTTGCCTGTGCCGAAAACGTCAGTCCTTTCCTGTGCATTTCCCCCGCCCCCTCCATCAGGTTCATCGAATGGTCGGAAATGCGCTCAAAATCCCCGATACAATGCAATAATTCATTTAATTCATGGCTGTCCTTTGTTGAGAGTGCCCCGCGACTTAACCGCACAAGATAAGTGCCAAGTTCATCCTCATACTGATCCACCAATTCTTCCAGTTCCTTTACACGTACTGCCTCCTCCTGCGTGTATTCCTCAAAAAGATGCAGCGCATGGAACACGCCCTCCTTTGCTAGTTCCGCCATACGCATAGCTGCTTGCCTGCAATGTTCGATGGCAAGCGATGGACGCTCTAAAAAACGTTCATCCAGGATCCGCAGCTTTTCCTTTGCATGCAATATCCTTCCCTGCGCATTCCTTTCGCGTCCGCCTTCTGCCTGGCGCGTTTTTCGCACTGTTGCATAGGAAAGTTTCTCCAAAAGCCCGGAAAATGGGAGCAGAACCAGTGTTGCAGACAAATTAAATACCGTGTGGATCACTGCAACGGAGGAAGCTCTTGCTGTATCGCCCAGAAATCCAAAATCAAAAACTGCGTCCCCCGCATAAAATAATACCATAAACAGCAGGGTTCCTACAACATTAAAATACAGATGGATCAGCGCTGCACGCCGCGCATTTTTGGTCGCTCCGATCCCGGAGAGCAGGGCTGTTACACAGGTGCCGATATTCTGCCCCATTATAATTGGCACCGCACTGCCCACTGTGACTGCCCCAGTGCTGCAAAGCGTTTGCAGGATACCGACCGAGGCAGAGGAACTTTGGATCACCGCTGTTAAGAATGCCCCCGCCAAAAGCCCTAAAACCGGATTGGAAAACATCGTGAGGATCCTTGTAAACTCTGGAACATCCGAAAGCGGCGCAACTGCCTTGCTCATTGTATCCATGCCAAACATCAAAAGAGCGAAGCCGATAAAGATTGTGCCAAGGTTATGCCGTCTTTCTTTTTTCGAGAACATTAAAAAACTGATGCCAAGCACCGCAAGCACCGGGGAGAAGGCAGTCGGCTTTAACATTTTCACAAAGAAATTGCCGCTATCGATCCCTGACAGGCTCAAAATCCATGAGGTTACCGTCGTCCCGATATTCGCCCCCATAATAATGCCCACGGCCTGCTTTAGCTGCAAAAGCCCGGAGTTTACCAGCCCTACGGTCATAACCGTCGTCGCGGAAGAGGACTGGATCAATGCTGTGACAACCGCTCCGAGCGCTACAGCCCGCAGCTTACCACTTGTAAATTTCTCCAACAAGTGTTCTAACCTTCCCCCCGAAAGCTTTGAAAGTCCGCCCTCCATACAGTTCATCCCATACAGAAAAAACGCCAGTCCGCCAAACATTGTCAACAAATCAAATATATTCATTTCGTTCCCCTTTTAAGTCCCGCATTCGCCCTCCCAATCCCCTTACCTGACAGTAGACCCCTATCCGCCCTGCTCCCATAAATCCCACCTGGGTATTGTACAAGCTTATGCTGTTATAATTTTTTCAAAGCATACCATACTGATATCATATCCCTAGTATGTAAAATTGAAATGCCTGTTATGTAAAATCCATGTAAAATTTCTTCCCCTCCCCCATTATTTATGGTATAATGTGCGCGAAGGCAAAGCAAGTAACCCAAGAATTCAAAGTGCGGAAACACGCTTTTTGTTTCCAGCACTTTGAATTCTTGGGTTGCGCCGCGAGCAACGCGAGCCTTGAAAATCTTTGATTTTCAAGGCTTTGCCGTAACTTGTGCGGAGCCAACACAAGCCTTAAAAATCTTTGATTTTCAACGCTTTACCGTAACTTGCGCAAAGCCGCCCCACAACACGCACACTATCCCCCCAAAAAAAAAGAAAGGACAAACCACCCCTATGAACCGGACATTATTTAACTTCGGCTGGGAATTCTGCAAAAAACCGCTTGGCACTTCCCTAGCCACCGTATTAAAAGACAATGATTTTTACCCCGTCGAGCTCCCGCACGACTGGCTGATCTTTAATTCCCATAATCTGTATGAAACAACAGAAGGCTGGTACCGCAAGCATTTCTTTTGTATCATGGAATCCGAACCTGCCTTAAACAGCATCGAAACCCACAAAAAACAGCAAAAACCGTACCAAAAAACAGAAAACCTTTCCAGAACCACCTCCCATCTCCCCGCAAAAAAAGCAGACATTATCCTAAAAAAAGGCCAATGTGCCCTGCTAAACTTTGAGGGTATATATATGGATTCAACCATCTACCTAAACGGGTCAGAAGCCTTTACGTGGAAATACGGTTATTCCAGCTTTACCTTTGACATCACGCCTTACATAAAACCGGGCGAGAATGAGATCGTCGTGCGCGTCGTCCACCAAAGCCCGAACTCCCGCTGGTATTCCGGTGCCGGAATCTATCGGAATATCTGGCTTTCCATCAAAAATGCCGCCCATTTCTATACGGATGGAATCTATACTGCCATACGGAAAAACGATGATCATTGGAGCGTGGAAATTGATGCGGCAATGATACTTCCGGAAAATATGAAATCTTCATCACTTTTTATCCGCCATCAGATCACAGGTACAAACGGCACACTGCTTTCTGGCGCAATGGATGATACGCTTTCCCCTGCGGACGCGTTCTGCCCATATGAAAACAAAAACATCCGCGTCTTTACCAATACCCAGAAGCTTTTGGTAGGAACCCCCTCCCTGTGGGATATTACATCCCCAGTACTCTATACCCTGACAAGCGAGCTTCTTGTAAATGGTAAGGTCGAGGATGTTTCCTGCTGCCGCATCGGTTTTTGTACCAAAGAGTTCACCCCAAAGGAAGGATTTTTGCTCAATGGACGCAAGCTGCGCCTTACTGGGGCTTGCGAGCACCATGACCTTGGCTGCCTTGGCTCCGCGGTCAACAAGACCGCCTTGCGCCGCCAGGTCACCCTCCTAAAGGAGATGGGTGTCAATGCCATCCGTACCTCACACAACATGCCCGCTACTGAATTAATGGAACTTGCGGACGAAATGGGACTCCTTATTGACTCCGAAGCTTTCGACATGTGGGAGCGCCCTAAGACTACCTACGACTACGCCCGTTTTTTCAAGGACTGGAGCCGCCGGGATGTCGCTTCGTGGATCCGGCGCGACCGGAACCATGTCAGTGTTATTATGTGGAGCATTGGCAACGAAATCTATGATACACACGCGGACGCACATGGTGAGGAGATTACACGCTACCTCTGCGACTATGTCCGCGAGAACGACCCGAAACACAACGCACCCATTACAATTGGCTCCAATTATATGCCTTGGGCAGGCGGCCAGGCCTGCGCGGATATTGTAAAATATGCCGGCTACAACTATTCTGAGCGCTATTATGACGAACACCACAAAAAATATCCGGACTGGATCATATACGGAAGCGAAACGGCCTCCGTGGTGCAAAGCCGTGGTATTTACCATTTCCCGTATGCTAAATCCATCCTTACGGACGATGACGAACAATGCTCTTCGCTCGGCAACAGTTCCACAAGCTGGGGTGCCAAAAATACCCTTGCCTGCATTACGGATGACCGTGACACTCCATACAGTGCCGGGCAGTTTATCTGGACAGGTTTTGATTATATCGGCGAACCAACCCCGTACCACACGAAAAACTCCTATTTTGGACAGATTGATACCGCAGGCTTCCCGAAGGATTCCTTTTACATTTTTCAGGCGGAGTGGACAAACTACAAGGAATCCCCAATGGTGCACCTGTTCCCGTACTGGGATTTTAACGAGGGGCAACCGGTTGATGTGCTGGCCTGCTCAAACGCGCCGATGGTGGAATTGTTTTTTAACGGGGAATCCCTGGGCAAACACGCACTTGACCATAAGAACGGGCACGATGACCTGCTCGCACACTGGCAGCTCCCATATCAAAAAGGGACAATCCGCGCAGTTGCCTACGATGAAAATGGAATCGGTATCGCCAGTGATGAGCATACCTCCTTCGGTGATGCTGCCGCACTTGTGCTGACTGCTGACCGCGATACACTTCGTGCCGACGGCAGGGATTTAATCTTCCTTACCATCCATGCTGTGGATGGGGACGGGAACCCGGTAGAAAACGCAAACACACGGGTGAATGTATCAGTTACTGGTGCCGGACGGCTTCTGGGGCTTGACAATGGCGACAGCACGGATTTTGAACAATATAAATGCACCAGCCGCCGTCTGTTTTCCGGCAAGCTCCTGGCCATCCTGGGCGCGGGACTTGTAACAGGGGATATCCATGTGCGGGTAAGCGCCGCGGGACTGCCTGCTGCCACCCTCACACTTCATGCACGCCCCTTGACAGAAGAGGAACTTACCGCCGAGGAACAAGCTGGAACACGTATGCCAGAAGACGCGATGCTGCTTGCTGTAACGGAATCGGGAGCCTCCTTCCTGCCAGCATACATGCGATATGGCATCCATAACAGCTCCTTTCCAGAGGCGGGTCATACCGCCCATCCATCCCCGGTTATCACCGCTCCGGCTCCGACAGATGATAACATCCCGATCCGCAAATTAGAACTTACCACTGATGGTGGACTTACCTTCTTGCCGGAAAAAAAACAACTCACCGTTACGGCAGGGCTTTTGCCAAAAAATGCCTCCCACGCGGAACTGATCTGGAAAGTAACCACCGATATTGGCATTGACTCAAACCTCGCAACCCTTGCAGTTTCCGGGAACAAAGCGACCGTAACAGCACAGGGCGACGGTGAATTCTGTATCCGCTGCATGACAAAAAACAATACCGACAAGGTGCGCATCCTCTCCCAGCTTGTCTTTACAGCAACAGGGCTTGGCAGTGCCACATTAAACCCTTACCAATTTGTATCCGCCGGGCTTTACGATATTGCCATTGGCACGCTTACAAATGGAAACGAACGCGGTGTTGCCACTGTCCGTGATGCTGATACCACCTTTGGCTTTACAAATGTAGATTTTGGGGATTTTGGCTCGGATGAGCTGACAATACCGATTTTTGCCCTTGACGGCTCGCCATACCCAATACAGATCTGGGAAGGCATCCCGGGCAGGGATGGCTGTGAACTGCTTGCAGACGTTATTTATCAGAAGCCATCCATCTGGAATGTATATCAGGAGGAAACTTTCCACCTAAACCGCCGCATAAAAGGACAGACAACCCTATGCTTTACCGCACACAATAAAATCCATGTCAAGGGCTTTGTTTTCACCGCGCAAAAAAAAGCGTATGCAGAACTTGCCGCCGGTGAGAACAGCCGCATTTATGGTGATACCTTTACTGTGCAGGAAGACGCAATTACTGGGATTGGGAATAATGTTTCGCTTGAATACGACCATATGGATTTCGGGGAAACCGGATTTTTAAAACTTCTAATCTGCGGCCGCACGCTGCTTAAGAAGAACACAATCCATGTGCGCTTTCTGGACAAAGATGGGACACAAATCAATCAGATTGCGGAATTTTCCCGTTCCGAAGACTATACTGTACAAGAATTTGCACTTGATTCTGTAAAGGGCTGCAACAAGGTGACCTTTGTATTCCTTCCGGGATGCGATTTTGATTTTAAGTGGTTCCGATTTATCTAACTGCCGCACAGGAAAACCGGGGGGCTTCCCACTACCAAGCAACCAAGCGGCTGACGGTACTTCCTTTGGACAAGGAAGTACCGTTGGTCTTGCCCAGTGTTTTTCTGTCCCCAATGGATTAGATTCCTATGGCTTCCTTTATAGAACCTACCGTTTGGAACCCACCAACCGTTTCGCTACATCCACCGCCTCCTGCGCATCTTTCGAATAACCATCCGCGTGGATTTCATCGCAGTAGCCCTGCGTGATAACCGCGCCGCCGATCATAATTTTAGCACGCAGGCCAAAAGCATCGCGCTGTCTTACAACCTCCTTCATTTCAAGCATTGTGGTGGTCATTAGCGCAGACACCGCGATAAGGTCAGCATCCAGTTCTTTTGCAATGCGGATAATTTCTTCGGTAGGCACATCCTTGCCAAGGTCGTGCACGTCAAAGCCATAATTTTTCAACATCAGCGCAACCAGATTTTTCCCGATATCATGGACATCGCCCGCAACCGTTGCAATAACAACCACACCCTGTTTTTCCATCCCCCCTCCGCTTGAAAGCAGCGGCTCTAGATACTCAACTGCTGTCTTCATTGCTTCGGCTGAGGCAATCAACTGCGGCAGAAAATATTTCTGCTGGTTAAACAACTCGCCGACCTCATTGATGGCGGGGATTAACTGGCCGTTTAAAAGTTCCTGCGGGGCAAACCCCGATGCAAGTGCCTCCCCGGCTAATGCCACAATTCCCTTCCGATTACCGGAAAGGACGGCCTCATAAAGCCTGTTAGCAGCATTTTCCTTTGATTTTTCCCCGATAAGCCCCTTCTTAGCATCCGCTCCTTTTTCCTTCTTTGTGGCAGTGGACGTACTTTCTGTAATCTTTTCCCCCCCATCCGCCCCTCTTTTTCCATAATCCATCCCAATCGGCGCAGGCGGCCTTTCTGTTACCCTACGGATATAATCAAGATCCGCCCCCTCCCTTCCCCGCAAAAGATCGGATGCCGCAGCCATTGTCATTAAAAGTTCCTGGGACGGGTTTACAATAGCGGCTGTAATACCCGCTTGGATGGCGAAAGCAAGAAAAGCGGCATTCACAAACGGACGCTGTGGAAGACCAAATGAAATATTGGATAGCCCACACATGGTTGCTACGCCAAGTTCTTCCTTACAATAACGTATGGTTTCCACTGCGGCCAGGGCGGCATCCGGGTTCGCACCCACCGTATTAACCAGACCATCCACCAAAACATCTTCCCTGCATAACCCACATTTTTCGGCTTCGGCCAAAATAGTTTGAATAATCCGCTTTTTTTCTTCCATATCTTTTGGCAGGCCAGTCTGGGAAAGTGGCAGCAGGATAAACATGGCACCATATTTTTTGATTGCCGGGAAGAGTTTTTCCATCTTTCCTTCCTCTTCCGAAACAGAGTTGACCCGCGCGCGCCCCGGATAACGCCTACGCGCTGCCTCGATCACTTCCGGATAG
>CAMWUU010000135.1 GCA_947177515.1 uncultured Lachnospiraceae bacterium | reverse complement strand
ATCTTCCATCCGGGACTGCGGCGGCTTCGGCATCATCTCAAGCTGCGTCACGGATTTCGCTCCCTGACGGATTGCCGTCCCAACGCAATCGTTGCCCGTATCCCCTCCGCCAATAATCAACACATTTTTCCCCTTCGCATCAATATACTTTTTATCCGCAAAACCAGAATCAAGCAAACTTTTTGTTACTGATTTCAGATAATCCACCGCAAAATAAATCCCCTGCGCATCACGCCCGTCCACTTTGATATCGCGCGGGTTTGCTGCACCGCAGGCAAGGATAACCGCATCATAATCCGCAAGCAGCTTCTTTGCTGCTTTTGCATCCTTCCCTACCTCCACGCCCGTCCTAAACGCAATCCCTTCCTGGCGCATCAGTTCCACCCTGCGTTCCACTACCTGCTTTTCTAGCTTCATATTCGGGATCCCATACATTAAAAGCCCTCCCACACGGTCACTTCTCTCAAAAACCGTCACCATATGTCCACGCCTGTTTAGCTGATCCGCCGCAGCAAGCCCACAAGGTCCAGAACCAATAACCGCCACGCGCTTTTTAGTGCGCACTTTTGGCGGATCTGCGGTAATATATCCCTGCTCATAGCCATACTCAATAATCCCCCGCTCATTTTCCCGGATGGCAACCGGGTCGGTGCCTAGATTGCAGGTACAGGCCGCCTCGCAAAGCGCCGGGCAGACCCTTGATGTAAATTCCGGGAAATTGTTTGTCTTTAACAGACGGTTTAATGCCTGGCGCATATTGCCATGATAAAGCAGATCATTCCACTCCGGCACCAGATTATTTAACGGGCAGCCCGAAGTCATCCCCCCAATTATCATCCCCGACTGGCAAAACGGTACTCCGCAATCCATGCACCGCGCCGCCTGCTCCTTCCTCTTTTCCATGCAAAGCTGCTTATGGAACTCATCAAAATTTTTGATGCGTTCCCTTGGCGCAGTTACCGCGCTCTCTTTTCTCCCATATTCCAAAAAACCGGTCGGCTTACCCACTTTTACTCCTCCTCTTTCTAAATTCCTCCATCATCCGCATACTTCCCCATACAGAACTAGATCCATCGTATCCGCCAAATGGAACAAACCCACCATCGAACCATTACAACTTATTAGTACTATTTTGTATCAACGCTATTTGCATAAAATGCCTCAATCTGCGCCTGCTCATTACTAAGCCCTTTTTCTTCCATCCGGTGGATGGTGGTCAGCATCCTTAAGTAATCGTGCGGGATAATCTTTTTAAACTTCGGAAGATACTCCATAAAATGATCCAAAATCTCCTGCGCCCACTTCGAACCTGTGCACGCGGCATGTTCGGCAATCATATCCTTCAATTCCATCACATCGTATTTTTCAGTGACCGCTTCAAAGGAAACCAGTGCCTTATTCATCTTTTTATATAAACTCGAATCTTCATCGAGCACATAGGCGATACCACCGCTCATACCCGCTGCAAAATTCTTTCCAGTATTTCCCAAAATTACAACGCGCCCTCCCGTCATATACTCGCAACCATGGTCACCAACGCCCTCAACCACCGCCATTGCACCGGAATTGCGCACACAAAAGCGCTCCCCTGCAAGCCCCGCAATAAAGGCCTTACCGCTTGTTGCCCCATAAAGTGCCACATTGCCAATAATTACATTCTCCTGTGCCAAAAATTTTGCGCCTTCTTTCGGGCAGACAATCAACTTGCCGCCCGAAAGCCCCTTCCCAAAATAATCGTTGCTGTCACCGGAAAGTTTGATGGTCATGCCCTTTGGGATAAATGCACCAAAACTCTGCCCTCCTGCGCCGCTGCACTCGATTACATAGGTATCCTCCGCAAGCGTATCACCAAACCTCCTTGTGATTTCCGAACCCGTGATCGTGCCAAAGGTACGATTGGTATTGGTCAGCTTCACCTCAATTTTTTCCGGTTTCTCCTCCTCCATCGCCGGTTTTAATTTCTTTAACAGCACACGCTCATCCACCGTTTTTTCCAATCCAAAATCATAAACCTGCTTTGGATCAAAGCAATTCACCTGCCCCGCCTGCGCATACGGATTATTTAACATCGCAGACAGGTCAATGCGCGCATTCTTTTCCCCTTCCGTATCCGAAATACACAAAAGATCCGTGCGCCCCACTAACTCATTGACCGTGCGCACCCCAAGTTTTGCCATATATTCGCGCAGTTCCTGTGCTACAAAACGCATAAAATTCTCCACATACTCCGGCTTTCCCTTAAACCGCGCCCGAAGTTTAGGATTCTGCGTTGCCACACCGACCGGGCAGGTATCAAGATTGCAGACGCGCATCATCACACAGCCCATTGTCACAAGCGGCGCAGTCGCAAAGCCAAACTCTTCCGCACCCAAAAGCGCCGCTACCAAAACATCACGCCCAGTCATCAACTTCCCGTCCGTTTCAATCACCACGCGCCCACGCAGGCCATTGGCAATCAGGTTCTGGTGCGTTTCCGCGACTCCAAGCTCCCAAGGCAGCCCCGCATTATGGATGGAACTAGGCGGCGCGGCACCCGTTCCCCCGTCATAGCCGGAGATCAGGATTACGCCCGCCCCCGCCTTTGCCACGCCTGCCGCAACCGTTCCGACACCTGCCTCGGATACAAGCTTGACAGAAATCCTTGCCTTCGTATTCGCATTTTTCAGGTCATAGATCAACTGTGCCAAATCCTCAATCGAGTAAATATCATGGTGCGGAGGAGGTGAAATCAGTGCTACCCCCGGCGTAGAATGCCTTGTCTTTGCAATCCATGGGTAGACCTTCTGCGCCGGAAGATGCCCACCCTCGCCGGGCTTTGCCCCCTGTGCCATCTTAATCTGGATTTCCTTCGCACTTACTAGATAGCGCGAGGTCACGCCAAAGCGCCCGGATGCCACCTGTTTAATGGCTGAGCAGCGGTTTTCCCCGTCCTCCCCAACCAACAATCGCTCAAGGCTTTCGCCGCCCTCGCCGCTGTTTGACTTACCTCCCAACCGGTTCATCGCAATCGCCAGTGTTTCGTGCGCCTCCTTAGAAATCGACCCATAAGACATTGCCCCGGTCTTAAAGCGCTTTACAATACTCTCCACACCCTCCACCTCATCAATGGGAATCCCCCGCTCTGGGAAATTAAAATCAAGCATCCCCCTAAGATGGATTCCTTCCTCCTCCTTAGTAATCACGCGGGAATATTCCTTAAAGGTTTCATAATTATTGTTCCAAGCCGCTTGCTGCAACAGGTGGATGGTAAGCGGGTTATACAGATGTTTCTCCTTTCCGCTGCGCATTTTATGGCTTCCTGCACTCTTTAGTGTTAATTCCACACCAAGTCCTAATGGGTCAAACGCACTAGAATGCAGATCATCCACCTGTTTTTCAATATCCTTTATGCCAATCCCGCCGATGCGGCTGACCGTATCCGTAAAATATTTATCAATCACTTCCCTGCCGATACCAATTGCTTCAAATATCTTCGCGCCCTGATAGGATTGGATCGTAGAAATTCCCATTTTCGCGGCAATCTTTACAATCCCGTGCAAAACCGCTGCATTGTAATCATCCACCGCCGCATAGTAATCCTTGTCAAGCATACGGCTCCCGATCAGATAACGGATCGCATCCTGTGCCAGATACGGGTTGACGGCACTCGCGCCATACCCTAACAGCGCAGCGAAATGGTGCACTTCGCGCGGCTCCGCGCTCTCTAAGATCATTGCCACACTTGTGCGCTTCTTTGTTCGCACCAGATGCTGCTGCATCGCTGATACGGCGAGTAAAGACGGGATGGCAACATGGTTTTCGTCCACGCCGCGGTCAGAGAGGATCAGGATATTTGCCCCCTCTTTGTACGCGCGGTCCGCGTCGAGAAAAAGATGGTCAATCGCCTTTTTTAGCGAAGTATTTTTATAATAGATAATCGGGATGACCGCCGAGGTAAATCCTGGCTGGTTCATATTCTTAATTTTAAGCAGGTCTGTATCCGTCAAAATTGGATTATTGATTTTTAGCACATGGCAGTTCTCCGCCTTCTCCTCCAAAAGATTTCCATCCTCCCCGATATAAACCGTCGTACTTGTAACAATCTCCTCGCGGATACAGTCGATCGGCGGATTGGTTACCTGCGCAAAAAGCTGGTGGAAATAGTTAAAGAGCGGCTGATGCTTTTTTGAGAGCACGGCGAGCGGGGAATCCACCCCCATCGCCGCCGTTGGCTCCACCCCATCCCTTGCCATTGGCAGGATGGAATTCTTAAAATCCTCATAGGTGTAGCCAAACGCCTTCATCAGGCGCAGGCGCTCCTCCTTAGAAAATTCATCCACCCGCTGGTTCGGGATTTTTAAATCCTTTAATCGGATCAGCTTTGTGTCGAGCCATTCCCCGTAAGGCTTGCGGGTCGCATACTGCATTTTGAGTTCCTCATCGTCGATTACTTCGCCTTTTAGCGTATCGACAAGCAGCATTTTGCCCGGATGCAGGCGCTCTTTTTTTACAATTTTTTCCACCAGGACATCAAGCACCCCAACCTCGGAGGAAAGGATCACATAATCGTCAGAGGTAATATAGTACCGGGAAGGGCGCAGGCCATTGCGGTCAAGCACCGCCCCCATCACATCCCCATCCGAAAACAGTATGGAGGCAGGCCCGTCCCAAGGCTCCATCATCGTTGCATAATACTGATAAAAATCCTTCTTCTCCTGGCGCATCCCCATATCGTTCGCCCATGGCTCCGGAATTGTGATCATCACGGCAAGCGGCAGCTCCATCCCGCTCATTACCAAAAACTCCAATGTATTGTCAAGCATCGCCGAATCCGAACCTTCCGTATTGACTACCGGAAGGATTTTATGGAATTCGCCCTTTAAATATTTTGACTCCATCGTTTCCTCGCGCGCTTGCATTTTGTCCGCATTGCCGCGGATGGTATTAATCTCGCCGTTATGGACAATAAAACGGTTCGGATGCGCGCGCTGCCAGCTTGGGTTTGTATTGGTGGAAAAACGTGAATGCACAATAGCAATCGCCGATTCATAATCTTTTTCCTGCAGATCCGCAAAAAACTGGCGAAGCTGACCGACTAGGAACATTCCTTTATAAACAACTGTGCGGCTGGAAAGGGATACTACATAGGTATTGTCATTACTCTGCTCAAATACCCGGCGCGCAATATAAAGCTTGCGGTCAAAAGCCAGTCCCCGCTCAGTCTGTGCTGGACGGCGGATAAAGCACTGCATGATGCATGGCATACAAGAAAGAGCCTTATGGCCTAGAATATTTTCATAGGTTGGCACGGCGCGCCAGCCTAGAAATTCCATGCCCTCTTTCTCAACAACGATCTCAAACATTTTCTTCGCCTGGTTGCGGCGCAGCTCATCCTGCGGAAAAAAAATCATGCCAACCCCATAGTCGCGTTCCTCCCCCAGATCAATACCAAGACCTTTTGCGGCCTTTTTAAAAAATTTGTGCGATATCTGAAGCATAATACCAACACCGTCACCTGTTTTTCCCTCCGCATCCTTGCCCGCACGGTGCTCTAAGTTCTCCACAATATCAAGCGCTTGCTCGACGGTAGCGTGGGATTTTTTGCCCTTAATATTAACCACTGCGCCGATCCCGCAATTATCGTGCTCAAAACGCGGATCGTAAAGCCCCAAAGCGGGACGTTTCATTTCTTCTTCCATTCTCATACTGACTCCATCCTTTCTAAGCGTAAGGCGGTATTTTTCCTGTGACAGCCCAATTTCTAAGCGGATAAATGGCAATCCAACCCTGATACGCAAAAAGGCGCTCAAAAAATCCGCAGATAAAAATCAGCCGATTTTTTGAACGCCTTTGTCCATAGGTGGAATAATAGCATAAGTTTTTTGAAAATGCAAGTATTTTCTTTTTTCTGCTTTTGGAACGCAATTACCGGTTATTTACGGTTTCTGGATAAAGGTCATGATGTGTTAGACGTTCCCAGGCAACCTGTTCCCATTTTGTCCCAGGTTTTCCGTAATTACAGTACGGATCAATGGAAATTCCGCCCCGCGGCAGAAATTTTCCCCATACCTCAATATAAGAAGGGGACATAACCCGAATCAGGTCATCCATTATTATATTAACACAATCCTCATGAAAATCCCCGTGGTTGCGAAAACTAAATAAATATAATTTTAATGACTTGCTCTCCACCATAAGTTCCCCAGGAACATAGGAAATATATAGGGTTGCAAAATCCGGCTGCCCCGTAATCGGACAAAGACTGGTAAATTCAGGGCAATTAAACTTAACAAAATAGTCCCTTTCTGTATGCTTATTTGGAAAAGTTTCAAGAACTTCCGGCGCATAATCCGATACATACTGTGTGTGCTGATTTCCTAGCAAAGTTATATTTCCTTTTTCACAGTCCAATCTTCCACTCATATGTTTTTTTCCTCCATTGCCGGATCTTTTATCCCGTTCTTTGCAAATGCCATAGAGCGGTCGCGACAGGTAGCGCAGATACCGCATGGCATCGCTCCGCCCTCGTAGCAGCTCCATGTTAGTTCATATGGAACCCCAAGCGCAAGCCCTTTTTGTACAACCTGCGCCTTGTCCATCTTAACAAATGGAGCCTCAATCCGCAGTTGCTGCCCACTTCCCAAATAAACAGCACGATTCATGGCATCATGAAATGCATCACTGCAATCAGGATAAGCGTTCCCCGCTGCATCGTCGCTGTGCGCCCCATAATAGATTACTTCACAACCATGTGACAACGCAATACTTGCTGCGGCAGAAAGAAACAGTCCATTTCGGAAAGGAACATAGGTTGATACCGGTTTGCCATCCGTATGCGCCAACTGCTGTGCATAACTTTCTTTCGGAATTTCATTCGCAGAACCGGAAAGGAGTGCACAATCCGAATCTGCAAAAATTAATGCAAGATCCAGTTGTTTGACAGCAACACCATAATATTCCCCAATCTTTTTTGCTGCCTCAAGTTCCCTATCATGGTTTTGCCCATAATAAACAGAAAGCGCAAGAACCTCTGCCACGCCATATTTTTCAATTGCCAATGCAAGACAGGTTGTACTGTCAACCCCTCCGCTAAAAAGAACCAGTGCTTTCATTTATTTATCCTCCAATAAATTTTGTAATCCAGTGTCGGTTTTAAATGCCCCGCAATATGTTTTTGTCACGGTTCTTGCCGAAACATTATGAATCCCCCGCGCCGTCATACAACTATGCGACCCGATAATAAAAACCCCAACATCCGGTGAACCAGAAGCCTCCGATATAATCTCTGCAATGTCATGTCCCAGGCGTTCCTGCAATTGAAGCCGTTTTGCCGCCATATCGCATATCCGGGCAATTTTGCTAAGTCCCAGCACCCTCCCGCGGGGGATATAAGCCACATTAACGTGCATATCATACATCAGCGCCATATGATGCTCGCAGTAACTAAACACATTGATATCCCGCATCACAACAACGGAATCGGCTTGTTCCCCATCCTTTATAGTGAATGTTTTACCGAACATTTCTGCAATTTCATGATTGGAATACTTTGTCCCCGCAAATACTTCTTCATACATCTTTGCCACCCGGCTGGGTGTTTCACGAAGCCCTTCCCGATCCGGGTCTTCTCCGATTGCTTCTAGTATCCCGCGCACATGATATTCAATTGCTTTTGTATCCATAAATTAATCCCCTACCTTTTCCCCCAAAAAAATTTAAACGCCCCGCTGTGTTGGTTCCCAGATATATTTATGTAATTGCAGTTGTAATCTCACCTGATTCAGCCTGTGCTCTTTCATAAAAGATACTATAATATCCGGATGGATCTTACCAAATACCGGACTGAAATAAACAAAACAACGGGCAGTAAGATCAAATGTACGGATTATCTCGACCGCACGGTTTAAATCCATCAGGCCACCGACAACAAATTTTACAGTATCCGTTTTGGTCAGATAAGAAAAATTTTCTGTACACATGAATTTTTCCATTCCGCTCCCTGGCAATTTATAATCCATTGTAATACTTGTATGTGCAGGAAAAGGTGCCAAAGTTTTAAGTGGCACACTTCCATTAGTTTCAATTTCAATATTGAGTCCAAGCGCATCTAATTCAGAGATCAAACTGCCTATATTTTTCTGCAAAAGGGGTTCTCCGCCGGTAAGTGTAATATTCTGTATGCCGGTAGACATAACGAAATCGGTAAGCTGCCTAACGGTCATTACCTCTGCATTAACATCGTCCGAATTGGCCCAGCGCGTATCACAAAAACTGCATTGCAGGTTACATTTACAAAACCGTAAAAAAACTGCGAGCTCGCCTGCACGTCTACCCTCGCCGTTAATACTGACAAATCTCTCTGCCACGGATAAACTTCACATTACTCCCCCTCATAACCCGCACAATTA
>CAMWUU010000134.1 GCA_947177515.1 uncultured Lachnospiraceae bacterium | reverse complement strand
ACAAAAATACCTCCACGAAAGAGGGGTACTGGGAGGGGATTTGCGGAACTTAAAAACAGCAAATCCCCGTGAAGTACCCGGAGGGATTTTTGGGAGAGAAGCGGACAAAAATACCTCCACGAAAGAGGGGTACTGGGAGGGGATTTGCGGAACTTAAAATAGGAGGTTAAGTGTGGAAAAACTTTTGGACGGAAAAAATATTACAATCGGTACCTGCTATTACCCGGAACACTGGGGAAGGGAAATGTGGGAAGAAGACCTTGCCCGCATGAAGGAAGCAGGAATTGAAGTCGTGCGCATCGCGGAATTTGCGTGGAACAAAATCGAACCGCACGAAGGGGAATACACTTACAAATTCTTTGATGATTTCCTTGACCTGGCAGAGAAACACGGGATGCGCGTGATCTTCTCGACCCCGACGGCAACACCCCCGGCATGGCTAACCGAAGCGTACCCGGAAGTCTTAAATGCGACGCGCGACGGAGATCTGATACGGCACGGCACAAGAAGACATTACAACTATAATTCGCCGATTTATCGGGAATATTGCGCAAATATCGTAGAACATGTGGCAAGGCATTACGCAGGGCATCCTGCTGTGATCGGCTGGCAGATCGACAACGAATTTAACTGTGAGAACTGGGCGTTTTACTCGGAAAGCGACAATGTAGCCTTCCGCCGTTTTTTAAAAGAGAAATATGGAACAGTGGAACAACTGAATACGGCGTGGGGAACCGTATTCTGGAATCAGACCTACACGGCATTTTCCGAGGTTTATGTGCCGCGACGGACAAACACCGGGGCAGTCAACCCGCATCTGGAACTGGATTATATCCGTTTTATCTCGGACAGTGTCTGTAAGTTTGCAGCAATGCAGGCGGATATTCTGCGGGCATATATTAAGCCCGGCGATTTTATCACAACAAACGGTATGTTCGGGCATATAGACAACCATGGATTGACAAGGCATAACCTCGATTTTTATACCTATGATTCCTATCCAAATTTTGGATATTGTGTGGACGGATTCCGTAAAGACGAGCCAATGAAGGATCGCTGGTGGAGCAGGAATCTGACCGAAGTGCGCTCGATTTCGCCGAAATTTGGGATTATGGAGCAGCAAAGCGGCGCGAACGGTTGGAATGTATCAATGGAGGCACCGACACCGCGCCCGGGGCAAATGACGCTCTGGACAATGCAGAGTATTGCGCATGGCGCGGATTATATCAGTTACTTCCGCTGGCGCACCTGTCCGTTTGGGACGGAGATGTACTGGCACGGGATCCTGGATTATTCCGGACGGGAGAACAGAAGGCTTTCTGAGCTGCGGGAGATACATAAAAAACTTGGACGTTTGCAGGAAGTTGCGGGAGCCGTCTACGATGCGCGGGTGGCGATCCTTCGCGATTATGATAATCTCTGGGATGCGGAGGTGGATCACTGGCATGGGAGGATACAGCGCCCAAGTGAGGACGCACTGTTTGTCGCGATGCAGCAAAAGCATATTATGTTTGATTATGTTTATCTGGACGATTTTGTAAATGAAGCGCAGCTTGCGCGTTATTCGGTGCTGTTTTATCCACATCCTGAAATCTTGACAGAAGAAAGGATGAAGCTTTTGGAAAATTACGTGGCGGCAGGCGGAAAGATTGTATTTGGCTGCCGTACCGGGCAAAAAGATCTGCGTGGTTTTTGTGTAACGGAAAAACTTCCGGGGCTTGCTTCCTACCTGACCGGAACCGATGTGCCGGAATATTCGCTTGCCGCGCCGGATGAGGCGGATGTGCGCATTCTTTGGGATGGTGTAAAGTTATCCGCTCCGGTCTTTCGCGATATGTTAGCGGCAGTGGGGGAAAATACAGAAGTGCTTGCACGCTATGAGGGCGGATGTTATGCTGGGGAACCCGCACTGGTTTGTAATTCGTTTGGAGAGGGAAAAGCATACTATTATGGAAGTACATTTGATGTGGATACCGTGAAATTTTTTCTTGATAAATTATCTGTAGCAAAAACGCAAGAGCAGATTATATGTATTCCGGAAACCTGCGAATTGGCTGTGCGCCGCAAGGATGCGACGGAATATATCTTTGTGCTAAACTACGCAAAGGAGGAGGCAAAAATCATGTTGGGTGCCCCGATAAAGGAGTTGATTTCGGGAGTGGAAGAAGAGGGCGGGATTACAGTGTCCGGCTATGGTGTGAAAGTATACAAAAGAAATCTGGGGCTGTAAATACAGACTGTTTTAGCGGATTGTATTCAGTCTTTGTCCTGTGTCGGAAAAGAAGTATGCTGGCAGTTTTGCGAGTGTGGAAATGAAACAGAAGGTATGGAAGGGGCAGCGGATGAAGTGTTAGTGCGTTTTAAGAAAAAATGGAAATAAGAGGGGGAAGATTATTTATGGCAGAATTTCGTGTGGCGGCTATATTTTCAAATCATATGGTATTGCAGAGGGGAAAAAATGTTAAAATATTCGGGGAAGGGGAAGAAGGGCATATTGTTGTGGTGGAGTTTCGCGGGCAGCGGGCGGAGGCGGTTGCGGAGAACGGGCGCTGGTGCGCCGTGCTTAGGCCAATGGCAGCGAGTGTGAAACGGGCGAAAGGGGAAGAACCGGATGATCCTTACGGGGACGGTTTTGCGGGAAGTACCATGACTGTAAGCTGCTGCGGACGGACGTACACTTTTGTTGATGTGGTAGTCGGCGAGGTCTGGCTGGCTGGCGGGCAGTCAAATATGGAGTTTGAGCTGCAAAACTGCCGGGGTGGGAAGGATTTTTTGGAAAATGATAAAGATCCGGGCGTGCGCTTTTACTATACGCAAAAGAATGCTTATAAAGACAAACATTTCTATGAGGCGGAGCAAAATTCCTCGTGGAGTACATTTGATAAGGAGCGCTCGAAATGCTGGTCGGCGGTGGGGTATTTCTTTGCGAAACGCCTGTCAGCGGAACTTGGTTTTCCGGTTGGGATTATTGGCTGTAACTGGGGCGGGACTTCGGCGAGTTGCTGGATGGATCAGGATACGCTTTTGCGGGATACGGAACTTGGAAGCTATGTAAAAGATTATGAAGCCGCTGTTGCCGGAAAAACTGAGGAAGAGCAGATTGCAGAGTACCGTGCCTATGAAAAGTATGACGCAGAGTGGAATGAGCGGGCGGCACTCTGTTACGCAGAGGATCCTGCCATGTCCTGGGATGAGGTGCTGCGCCGCTGTGGGGAAAATAAATGGCCAGGACCAATGGGCTGCATTAATCCATTCCGCCCGGCGGGGCTGTACGAATGTATGTTGCAGCGCGTGATGCCATATACATTGAGGGGATTTCTTTATTATCAGGGAGAGAGTGATGACCACAAACCGAAAATGTATGAGCGCTTGCTGCGTGAATTGATTGCAAAATGGCGGGAGGACTGGGAGGATATAAATCTACCGTTTTTAATGGTACAGCTTCCGATGCACCGCTATGCAGCAGATCCGGATTACAAGCACTGGTGCCTGATCCGTGAGGCGCAGATGCGGGTATTTGAAACGGTGAAAAACACAGGGATTGCGGTAACATTGGATCTGGGAGAGTTTAACGAGATCCACCCGAAGGAAAAGGAAACTATCGGGGAGCGTTTGGCGCTCCAGGCCATGTGGCTGGTATATAGGCTGTGCACGAAAAAACGCGCGTTCGGACCGATTTTTAAAGATGTGGTTCAGTGCGGCGGGGAACTTTTGGTAAGCTTTGATTTTGCTGAGGACGGGTTTGAAATCCGGACGGACGGCGTGCCGGGTGCATTGGCGGATCATTCGGGCAAAGAGGATGGGGCGGGCAGTTTGCGCCCTGCATCAAGTGCGGGCTTTGAGATTGCGGGCGCGGATAAGAGATTTTTCCCGGCTGAAGCGGTGCGGGATGCGGGGCAGAAAAATGTACTCTGGCTTTCGGCAGAAGGTGTGGATAAGCCGGTTTATGCAAGATACTGCTGGACGAATTTTGGCGAGGTAAATTATTTTGGCAAGAACGGACTGCCTATGGCACCGTTCCGTACAAGCCAGAAGGATGAGGGGAGGAATAAAGAAACATCGCAGGAGCAGGATAAAAAGGCAAAGATTCAACAGATCATGGAATTATAAGGCGCGGTTTTGTGGCTCGGTTTCTCCTAGCTTCCTGCATTATATTATAGTATAATGCAGGAAGCTTTCTTTATTGGTTGATTCAAAATCAGGATACCAGGGGGCAATATATTGCCCCCTGGTATCCTGATTTTGAATCAACCAATAAAGAAAGCTTCCTGCATTATACTATAATATAATGCAGGAAGCTAGGAGAAACCGAGCCACAAAACCGCGCCTTATAATTCCATGATCTGTTGAATCTTTGCCTTTTTATCCTGCTCCTGCGATGTTTCTTTATTCCTCCCCTCATCCTTCTGGCTTGTACGGAACGGTGCCATAGGCAGTCCGTTCTTGCCAAAATAATTTACCTCGCCAAAATTCGTCCAGCAGTATCTTGCATAAACCGGCTTATCCACACCTTCTGCCGAAAGCCAGAGTACATTTTTCTGCCCCGCATCCCGCACCGCTTCAGCCGGGAAAAATCTCTTATCCGCGCCCGCAATCTCAAAGCCCGCACTTGATGCAGGGCGCAAACTGCCCGCCCCATCCTCTTTGCCCGAATGATCCGCCAATGCACCCGGCACGCCGTCCGTCCGGATTTCAAACCCGTCCTCAGCAAAATCAAAGCTTACCAAAAGTTCCCCGCCGCACTGAACCACATCTTTAAAAATCGGTCCGAACGCGCGTTTTTTCGTGCACAGCCTATATACCAGCCACATGGCCTGGAGCGCCAAACGCTCCCCGATAGTTTCCTTTTCCTTCGGGTGGATCTCGTTAAACTCTCCCAGATCCAATGTTACCGCAATCCCTGTGTTTTTCACCGTTTCAAATACCCGCATCTGCGCCTCACGGATCAGGCACCAGTGCTTGTAATCCGGATCTGCTGCATAGCGGTGCATCGGAAGCTGTACCATTAAAAACGGTAGATTTATATCCTCCCAGTCCTCCCGCCATTTTGCAATCAATTCACGCAGCAAGCGCTCATACATTTTCGGTTTGTGGTCATCACTCTCTCCCTGATAATAAAGAAATCCCCTCAATGTATATGGCATCACGCGCTGCAACATACATTCGTACAGCCCCGCCGGGCGGAATGGATTAATGCAGCCCATTGGTCCTGGCCATTTATTTTCCCCACAGCGGCGCAGCACCTCATCCCAGGACATGGCAGGATCCTCTGCGTAACAGAGTGCCGCCCGCTCATTCCACTCTGCGTCATACTTTTCATAGGCACGGTACTCTGCAATCTGCTCTTCCTCAGTTTTTCCGGCAACAGCGGCTTCATAATCTTTTACATAGCTTCCAAGTTCCGTATCCCGCAAAAGCGTATCCTGATCCATCCAGCAACTCGCCGAAGTCCCGCCCCAGTTACAGCCAATAATCCCAACCGGAAAACCAAGTTCCGCTGACAGGCGTTTCGCAAAGAAATACCCCACCGCCGACCAGCATTTCGAGCGCTCCTTATCAAATGTACTCCACGAGGAATTTTGCTCCGCCTCATAGAAATGTTTGTCTTTATAAGCATTCTTTTGCGTATAGTAAAAGCGCACGCCCGGATCTTTATCATTTTCCAAAAAATCCTTCCCACCCCGGCAGTTTTGCAGCTCAAACTCCATATTTGACTGCCCGCCAGCCAGCCAGACCTCGCCGACTACCACATCAACAAAAGTGTACGTCCGTCCGCAGCAGCTTACAGTCATGGTACTTCCCGCAAAACCGTCCCCGTAAGGATCATCCGGTTCTTCCCCTTTCGCCCGTTTCACACTCGCTGCCATTGGCCTAAGCACGGCGCACCAGCGCCCGTTCTCCGCAACCGCCTCCGCCCGCTGCCCGCGAAACTCCACCACAACAATATGCCCTTCTTCCCCTTCCCCGAATATTTTAACATTTTTTCCCCTCTGCAATACCATATGATTTGAAAATATAGCCGCCACACGAAATTCTGCCATAAATAATCTTCCCCCTCTTATTTCCATTTTTTCTTAAAACGCACTAACACTTCATCCGCTGCCCCTTCCATACCTTCTGTTTCATTTCCACACTCGCAAAACTGCCAGCATACTTCTTTTCCGACACAGGACAAAGACTGAATACAATCCGCTAAAACAGTCTGTATTTACAGCCCCAGATTTCTTTTGTATACTTTCACACCATAGCCGGACACTGTAATCCCGCCCTCTTCTTCCACTCCCGAAATCAACTCCTTTATCGGGGCACCCAACATGATTTTTGCCTCCTCCTTTGCGTAGTTTAGCACAAAGATATATTCCGTCGCATCCTTGCGGCGCACAGCCAATTCGCAGGTTTCCGGAATACATATAATCTGCTCTTGCGTTTTTGCTACAGATAATTTATCAAGAAAAAATTTCACGGTATCCACATCAAATGTACTTCCATAATAGTATGCTTTTCCCTCTCCAAACGAATTACAAACCAGTGCGGGTTCCCCAGCATAACATCCGCCCTCATAGCGTGCAAGCACTTCTGTATTTTCCCCCACTGCCGCTAACATATCGCGAAAGACCGGAGCGGATAACTTTACACCATCCCAAAGAATGCGCACATCCGCCTCATCCGGCGCGGCAAGCGAATATTCCGGCACATCGGTTCCGGTCAGGTAGGAAGCAAGCCCCGGAAGTTTTTCCGTTACACAAAAACCACGCAGATCTTTTTGCCCGGTACGGCAGCCAAATACAATCTTTCCGCCTGCCGCCACGTAATTTTCCAAAAGCTTCATCCTTTCTTCTGTCAAGATTTCAGGATGTGGATAAAACAGCACCGAATAACGCGCAAGCTGCGCTTCATTTACAAAATCGTCCAGATAAACATAATCAAACATAATATGCTTTTGCTGCATCGCGACAAACAGTGCGTCCTCACTTGGGCGCTGTATCCTCCCATGCCAGTGATCCACCTCCGCATCCCAGAGATTATCATAATCGCGAAGGATCGCCACCCGCGCATCGTAGACGGCTCCCGCAACTTCCTGCAAACGTCCAAGTTTTTTATGTATCTCCCGCAGCTCAGAAAGCCTTCTGTTCTCCCGTCCGGAATAATCCAGGATCCCGTGCCAGTACATCTCCGTCCCAAACGGACAGGTGCGCCAGCGGAAGTAACTGATATAATCCGCGCCATGCGCAATACTCTGCATTGTCCAGAGCGTCATTTGCCCCGGGCGCGGTGTCGGTGCCTCCATTGATACATTCCAACCGTTCGCGCCGCTTTGCTGCTCCATAATCCCAAATTTCGGCGAAATCGAGCGCACTTCGGTCAGATTCCTGCTCCACCAGCGATCCTTCATTGGCTCGTCTTTACGGAATCCGTCCACACAATATCCAAAATTTGGATAGGAATCATAGGTATAAAAATCGAGGTTATGCCTTGTCAATCCATGGTTGTCTATATGCCCGAACATACCGTTTGTTGTGATAAAATCGCCGGGCTTAATATATGCCCGCAGAATATCCGCCTGCATTGCTGCAAACTTACAGACACTGTCCGAGATAAAACGGATATAATCCAGTTCCAGATGCGGGTTGACTGCCCCGGTGTTTGTCCGTCGCGGCACATAAACCTCGGAAAATGCCGTGTAGGTCTGATTCCAGAATACGGTTCCCCACGCCGTATTCAGTTGTTCCACTGTTCCATATTTCTCTTTTAAAAAACGGCGGAAGGCTACATTGTCGCTTTCCGAGTAAAACGCCCAGTTCTCACAGTTAAATTCGTTGTCGATCTGCCAGCCGATCACAGCAGGATGCCCTGCGTAATGCCTTGCCACATGTTCTACGATATTTGCGCAATATTCCCGATAAATCGGCGAATTATAGTTGTAATGTCTTCTTGTGCCGTGCCGTATCAGATCTCCGTCGCGCGTCGCATTTAAGACTTCCGGGTACGCTTCGGTTAGCCATGCCGGGGGTGTTGCCGTCGGGGTCGAGAAGATCACGCGCATCCCGTGTTTCTCTGCCAGGTCAAGGAAATCATCAAAGAATTTGTAAGTGTATTCCCCTTCGTGCGGTTCGATTTTGTTCCACGCAAATTCCGCGATGCGCACGACTTCAATTCCTGCTTCCTTCATGCGGGCAAGGTCTTCTTCCCACATTTCCCTTCCCCAGTGTTCCGGGTAATAGCAGGTACCGATTGTAATATTTTTTCCGTCCAAAAGTTTTTCCACACTTAACCTCCTATTTTAAGTTCCGCAAATCCCCTCCCAGTACCCCTCTTTCGTGGAGGTATTTTTGTCCGCTTCTCTCCCAAAAATCCCTCCGGGTACTTCACGGGGATTTGCTGTTTTTAAGTTCCGCAAATCCCCTCCCAGTACCCCTCTTTCGTGGAGGTATTTTTGT
>CAMWUU010000133.1 GCA_947177515.1 uncultured Lachnospiraceae bacterium | reverse complement strand
CGATTACCGTGGCAACCGCACTGCCAATTCTGCTAGGGCAGAATATTGGCAAATGCGTTCCGGTTGTGCTTGCGAGTATCGGCAACAACAAGGATGCGAAACGCGCTTCCATGTGCTATTTCCTCTTTAATGTATTCAGCCTTCTTTTGTTTGGCATTGGTGTGTATGGACTTGATGCAATCTTTGATTTTGCGGCGATGGACAATGTGGTCAGCCGCGGCGGTATCGCGACAATGCATACAGGCATCAATGTGGTGGCGGCACTTTTATTGATGCCTTTTGTAAAGCAGTATGACAGACTGTTACATAGACTGATTAAGGACAGCGGTGATGTGAAAGAAAAGCGCACACTGGATTGTCTGGATGATGCATTCCTGAAAAATCCCCAGGTCGCCATGGAGCAGTGCCGCAAAGTGCTGTTTGACATGTGCCATGTTGTAAAGGAAAATGTAGCGATTGTTTCGGACATGGTTTTAAATGGGTATAATGAAAAGGCTCTGATGGATATGAAGGTGGGAGAGGAGTTCCTAGACAAAAGCGAGGCAGGGATCAATGCCTATATGGTTAATGTCACCTACCATACAATGACGGAGGAGGACTCCCATTTATCAACGGAGATTTTACAGTCCGTCAGTGACTTAGAACGGATCGGTGATTATTGTGTGAACCTGTCAGAAACGGCGGAGTATATGTTTGAGAATAAAGGAAGTTTTACCTCTGAGGCAAAAGCGGAACTTGTGGTGCTTTTTGACGCGGTGCGCAATGTGATTGACCTGATGGTTGAGGCTTACACAACCAATGACCCGGAACGGATTGCGTATGTTGAGCCAATGGAGGAAGTGATTGATGATATTGTGGACCGCATGAAAAGCAACCATATTATGCGCCTGCGCAATGGAGCCTGTACGGCGGATAACGGTATTACATTTACGGAAATCCTAACGAATACGGAACGTATTTCCGACCATTGCAGTAATATTGCGATTTACCTGATGCAGAAACTGACTGTAAACAAATCGTTCGACCGCAAAGAGTACCAGGATGAATTGCACAAAGGGGTTGACCCACGCTACCGGAAATATATTGATATGTACAAGAAAGAATACTTAGACAGGATCCAGTGCGAAAGAGGTATGAGGGAGGCAGAAGGGATCTAGGAAGCCCCCCTTTTAGAAGAATGGAACAGAATTACAAAACAGGAATTTTCTGTAAAAAAATGGGATGTTTTGTCAGCATCCCATTTTTTTCTGTATTTGGGAGGAAAGCAAAAAAGAGCCAACAAAGCGCCATAGAAAGTTGGCGGCAAGGAAGGCGGCAGGGAATTTGTGGAGCCATGTATCGGGGGAACTGCCGAAAAACTGCCAGATAATAAGGAGCAGGTTTGTTGCAAAAAAGGTGATTTCCATTGTCATAAAGCGCAGGGAAGAGTAATGGTAGCGCTTCCTAAGGAAAGGAAGGACGGGCGGGGATTTGCGGACTTTGGGGGAGCATAGCGGCTCAAGTAACACCGGGAGAAGGTTTGCAGTCAAAAGAATATAAAAAGGTGACGCGGTATACAGGCCGCAGGCCGTATAAACAATCTGGAAAATAAGCAGGATGGCGCTTGCCGCAATACGCCAGAGGGTCAGGGTATGAAAGCGGGCAACAAGGCGGATTTCTGCGTCCATTGCTGCTACATCGTTAGAAAAAGCCATAAAATATCCTCCTTTTCTTCGGAATTATTTTTTAGGGAATTAGTGTTTTTTGGTGTTCCATGCGCTAATTGTGACATACTTTTATGCCATCCATTGCTTTGTAAAAATTGTACGAATCCCCGCAGGGATTATATTCCCTATCAGTATACCATATTGTTTTTTTAGCCGCAACATGTGCTTTCCCTTTTTTAGAAAGATACCCTAATGTCAGGCTCCTTTCCTGCCGATATATACGATATGTGCGGGCGACCTGCGCCCGCACTAAATACATGGAGGTGTGTAGCATATGGTGATACAGACGAGCAGTGTTGCGATGGGGAGCAGGCATCAACTCTCCCGGACAAACCTGCAGGCTGTTGGCTATGGAAGCTGGGGCGGTGCCGTCAATTCTGTCAGCAGTACAGCAGCTACAACGCCCTTAGCAACGGATGGCAAACAGCAGGCGGAAACAAAAGAAGGGAATTTGGGAAAAAATGGGAGCACAACCTGGTACACGGGGATGCAGGGTGGTGCGGGACGGATTTCTTCCACAGTACAGGATGATGATATTTTTCGCGCAGGTGGGACGGAGTACGATGGACTCCACCAGCTTCTTATGATTTTTTCGGGGCAGCAGACAGTAAAGGCGCACCGGATGTCATACCAGGATGTAATTGAGAAGGCGCAGGAGGAAACGCGCAGGCTTTTAAAGGAACTAGGACTTGACCTGGGTGATTTTTCGGAAACCGGGCAGGGGATGCAGATTCAGGGAGGACATAGGATTCTTACCACCCATTATTATTATGAGGAAAAGGAAAATACGTCTTTTTATACCTCCGGGACAGTAAAGACCGGGGATGGCCGGACAATTGAATTTGATATTGAGGCGGAGATGTCGAGGCGTTTTTCAGAGCACACCACCGTACAGATTGATTACGGTGCAGTGCAGTTGATGGATCCTCTGGTGATCAATCTGGATGGTGGAACGGCAGAAGTTTCTGATCAGAAATTTTATTTTGATATCGATTGCGACGGAAAACAGGACAATATTTCACTGCTCCAACAGGGTTGTGGCTTTCTGGCACTTGACCGCAACGGGGACGGCAAGATTAACGATGGGAGTGAACTGTTTGGGGCGAAAAGCGGGAATGGTTTTGCAGACCTTGCAGTCTTTGATATGGATGGCAATGGCTGGATTGACGAGAAGGACGAGATCTTTAACCATCTGCGTATCTGGACAAAGGACGATGCGGGCAATGATAAACTTGTTGCGCTCGGCGTGGCGGGGGTTGGTGCCATCTATCTCGGGCATGTGGCATCAAAGTTTTCCCTGAATTCAAAAGAGGACAATTCCACAAATGCTGTTGTGCGTGAGAGCGGACTTTTTTTGCATGAGAATGGGAAGGCGGGAATAATCCAACAGGTAGATCTGGCGGTCGGATAAATGCTTTTTTTGGAAGAAAATTGAAAAAAAGAGAAACGGAACGGGGAAATTGATAAATATTTTATAACTTTTGAAAAATTCCTTTGAAAAAATCATGTGTAGCGTTTATAATAGAATTGAATATGTTTCGATTTGGATAAAATGCTAATAACAGGGCATTGGACGATAGAGACGAATGTGATTTTGGAAAGGAGAAGGTTATGAGTGGAAGTGATATCGGGATTGATCTTGGCACCGCAAGTGTGTTGGTATATATCAGGGGGAAGGGCGTAGTCTTAAAGGAGCCTTCGGTAGTAGCGTTTGACCGCGACACCAACCGCATTAAGGCAATCGGGGAGGAAGCCCGCCTGATGCTCGGGCGTACACCCGGCAATATCGTTGCGGTGCGTCCGCTGCGCCAGGGCGTGATCTCAGACTATACTGTAACGGAGAAAATGCTGAAGTATTTTATACAGAAGGCAGTCGGCAAACAGCGTTTCCGCAAGCCGATTATCAGTGTCTGTGTGCCGAGCGGCGTTACTGAGGTGGAGAAGAAGGCGGTCGAAGATGCGACTTATACGGCGGGAGCTAGGGAAGTCGCAATTATCGAGGAGCCGATTGCAGCCGCTATCGGGGCGGGGATTGATATCGCTAGACCGTGCGGGAACATGATTGTCGATATCGGCGGCGGCACGACGGATATCGCCGTAATCTCGCTTGGCGGTACCGTGGTCAGCACATCGATCAAGATCGCGGGGGATGATTTTGACGAAGCAATTGTCCGCTATATGCGCAAAAAGCATAATCTTTTGATCGGTGAGCGGACAGCGGAGGATATCAAGATTAAGATTGGTTCCGCATACCGCAGGCCGGAAACGGTAGCAATGGATGTGCGCGGGCGCAACCTTGTGACAGGGCTTCCAAAAACGATTTCCGTGACCTCGGAAGAAACAGAAGAAGCACTGCGTGAAACAACCTCGCAGATTGTCGAGGCGGTGCACAGCGTGCTTGAGAAAACACCGCCGGAACTTGCGGCGGATATCGCCGACCGGGGCATAGTGCTGACGGGCGGCGGTTGTCTGCTTTACGGTCTTGAGGAGCTGATCGAGGAAAAGACCGGTATCACAACGATGACAGCGGAAGACCCGATGACGGCCGTGGCCATCGGAACGGGGAAATTTGTGGAGTTTTTAGGCAGTAGCAAGCCGGTAAAATAGAGGATTTGGGCAGCAGGAACAGAGCATAAGGAAAGGCAAGGAAGGAAAATGGTCAGACAGTTATACACCGCATGGACGGGCATGAGGAACGAGCAGAACCGCTTGGATGTCATTGCAAATAACCTGGCAAACTCGGCAACCGTCGGTTACAAAAAGGAAGGCGTGACAAGCCAGTCCTTTGACAAACAGCTAATGGTCAAGATCCGTGATGCTTCCGTGGACTGGCGCAAGGAGCAGATTGGCAGGATGAGCTTTGGCGTTAAGATTGGTGAGGTATACACGGATTACAAGCAGGGTTCCCTGCGCGAAAGCGGGAACACCTTTGATTTTGCAATTGACGGGGACGGTTTTTTTGCGATTGAGTACACAAACGCAAATGGGCGGACCCAAACCCAATACACGCGTGCCGGTCAGTTCACGGTAACGCGGGATGGCTATGTTGTGGATGTGGACGGCAACCATCTGCTGGCGCAAGGCGGTCCGCTGCAGGTTCCGACCGATGCCAATGAGGTATATGTGGATGGTGGGGGGAATGTCTATGCGGACGGGGAGCTGGTAGATACAATTATTCTCACGGATTTTGAGGACTATGATTACCTGAAAAAATTTGGGGAAACCCGCTGCTTCCCGGTGGAAGGTGCCAGGGAGAAGGAGGCGGAGGGATTTATCCGCCAGGGATTTACCGAGCAGTCGAATGTAAATGTAGTTTCCGAGATGGTCAACATGATTGCCATCACAAGGGCATTTGAAGCCAACCAGAAGGTGATCCAGACGGTGGACAGCACCCTGGAAAAAGCCGCGAACACACTTGGAAGTGTTTCTTAAACGGGTCAGTTAGGGAGGCTTTTAAGATGACTTTGTAGAAGCATCCAAAGGCATTTTTAACCTCTTAGTGTTGAATGGGTATAATGATAGAAATGAGGAAAAAATTATGATGAGAGCATTGTGGACGGGCGCGTCCGGTATGATTGCACAGCAGACGAGCCTGGACAATATTGCAAATAACCTGGCAAATGTCAATACAACGGGTTATAAAAGGGAGCAGACGGAATTCCAGTCCCTGCTCTATTCCAAGCTCCAGACGAAAGTGACGGATCATGAGGGTAACCCAAAACCTGTTATTGGCCAGGTTGGACTTGGCGTGCGTGTCACGTCGATTGTTTCCAATTTCAAGCAGGGTTCCCTGACAGAAACCGGCCGTTGGCTGGATGCGGCCATTGACGGCGAGGGCTTTTTTTCGGTGCGTCGTCCGGATGGTACGGTTGGTTATACAAGGAATGGTTCATTTAAGCTTGGCATGAGTGGCACAACGGTGATGTTATGCAATTCGGATGGTTATCCAGTACTTGATACCCAGGGGCAGGCAATCTCCTTCCCAGCGACCTATGACACATCAAAATTGATCTTTGACCAGTTCGGTAACCTTACATACAACCCGGATGGCAATACAAGCCAGGTTGTTGCACAGCTTGCACTTACGCAGTTCAATAATCCGGCGGGGCTGTTAAAGCTTTCTGGCAGTCTTTACCAGGAAACAGACGCATCCGGCACGCCGCGTCTTGAGGCGACGGATACGAACCTGAAAGCGAGCAGGATTGTAGCGCAGTATGTGGAGGCATCCAACGTGCAGACGGCGGATGAGATTGTAAACCTGATCGTTACGCAGCGCGCCTACGAGATGAATTCAAAGGTAATCCAGGCATCCGACGAGATGTTGCAGCAGGCCAATAATCTCAGGAGCTGATGGCAGGCGGTATAAAAGAAACTAAGATAGGTTTGGAAAGGAAATGGGGCAGGCTATGGCGATTTCAATTGGTGCTGATTATTATCTCAATAATGCCCTGACTTCACAGACGGCGGTGAAAGCGGATAAACTTTCTTCTGCGCTGGGGTCTATGGATGCCGCAAAGGCAACCGATGAGGAACTGATGGAGTCATGCAAGGAGTTTGAGGCGTATCTGGTAGAGCAGATGTTAAAGGGCATGGAAAAAACCATCCCGAAGGATGAGGATGAAGAGGAAAACCCATATCTGGAGCAGTTCGGGGATGTACTCTACACGCAGGTCAGCAAAACGATTGTGGAGAACGGGGAGTTGGGGCTTGCCAGGCAGTTGTTTGAGTCCATGAAACGCAACCAGGGACTGTAGGGGCTGTTTGGATAAGTTTGGAATGATGTATGGATTGGCCGGGGATGGTATGTTCCCGGCTTTCTTTACACGGGAACACAAAAAAGGTGATTTTTGGAAGTGGTGGGAGATTCTTCCGTCATAATTGGAGTGGAGATCAGTATGGATGAAATTGTGGATGGCTATGTCGAAAAAATAATATTCCGCAACGTGGAAAACGGTTATACCGTGCTTACAGTCACGGATAAGGAAAAGGAGGAGGTCACCTGTGTCGGCACCTTCACATTTATCAATGAGGGTGAGTATGTCCATTTAGAAGGGGGATACACGGCGCATCCGGTTTACGGCGAACAGTTCCAGGTTAAACTCTGTGAGATCAAAGATCCGGAAGATATGCTTGCTATGGAGCGCTACTTAGGTTCCGGGGCGATCCGCGGCATCGGTCCGGCTCTCGCGGCGCGCATTGTAAAGCATTTTAAGGAAGATACTTTCCGGATAATGGATGAAGAACCGGAACGCTTGTCCACAATAAAGGGGATCAGCGAGAAGATGGCGAAGGATTTTGCCGTCCAGTTTGAGGAAAAACGAGGGATGCGCAGCGCGATGGTTTTTCTCCAGCAGTACGGTATATCAACGAATCTCGCAGTAAAAATCTATAAATTCTACGGCGAGAAGATGCACGCCATCCTTCAGGAGAACCCATACCGCCTAGCCGAGGATATCCATGGGGTGGGCTTTAAAATTGCGGATGAAATTGCAAGCAAGGTCGGGATTGCCGCTGATTCACAGTACCGTATCGGTGCCGGGATTTTGTATGCGCTCGCGCAGGCGACGGGTAGTGGGCATGTCTACCTGCCGCTTGAGGAACTGATCTGTAAGACCTCTCAGCTTTTGGACATTGGATCAGACGGGATTCGGGGGCAGCTTGACGAACTGCGCCTGTCGCGCAAAATTATCTACCGGGCGGAGGGGGAAGAAACCTGTGTCTACCTTGCCAATTATTATTATATGGAGCTGAATACCGCGCGGATGCTGGTTGACCTAAACGTTTCCTATGAACTGCCTGAGGCGGGGCTTAAAACAAAATTAGCCCGCCTGCAAAAGGAATTGAATTTAGAGCTTGAAGAACACCAGGCGCAGGCAGTGCTTACGGCAGCAAGAAGCGGCATCTCCCTTCTTACAGGAGGACCCGGCACCGGGAAAACCACCACGATCAATGCCATTATCAGTTTTTTTGAGGCGGAAGGCATGGAAATCCTGCTTGCAGCGCCAACGGGGCGCGCCGCAAAACGCATGAAGGAAACCACGGGTCATGAAGCCAGCACCATCCATAGGCTTCTTGAATTGTCGAAAGGAATTGAGGAGGGGGCACCCGCACATTTTGAACGCAATGAGGGGAATCCACTAGAAACCGATGTGTTGATTATCGATGAAATGTCGATGGTCGATATCAGCCTGATGCACGCACTATTGCGCGCAGTCACTGTCGGGACGCGCTTAGTCTTTGTCGGTGACGTGAACCAGCTCCCAAGCGTAGGACCGGGCAATGTCCTGCGCGATATGATTTTTGCGGGGGCATTTCCCGTTGTACGTCTGACCAGGATTTTCCGGCAGGCTTCGGAAAGTGATATTATCGTGAATGCCCACAAAATCAATGCCGGAGAACAAATCCGCCTGGATAACAAGAGCCAGGATTTCTTTATGCTAAAGCGAATGGATGTCAATGTGATCACGGGCGTGCTGGTCGCATTAATCCGCGACAAACTCCCGCGCTATGTCAAGGCGCAGCCCTTTGATATCCAGGTGCTGACACCGATGCGCAAAGGGGAACTCGGCGTGGAGCGCCTAAACAAAATTTTACAGCAATATCTTAATCCGCCGGAACCGCAAAAACAGCAGAAGGAATTCCGCCAGACTATTTTCCGCGAGGGTGATAAGGTAATGCAGATTCGCAATAATTTCCAATTAGCCTGGGAGATCAAAAGCCGCCATGGAACGGTAATTGAAACGGGGGA
>CAMWUU010000132.1 GCA_947177515.1 uncultured Lachnospiraceae bacterium | reverse complement strand
AGAAAAAAACCGGATCAGCTTCGATTACTGGTGTACCACAGAAAATTCACAGCTTAATGTTGTTTTTGAATATAAAGAGAACCAATTTTTCCTGCGTACATACGGCATAGTTGACAATATCCCCGACAACTGGGAGGAAGAATAGCTTAGGAACTGCCGTATAATTCCCTTTTTTCCGCGACCAGTTTTGTTCGGTACCCGGTTGAGGCGCAGTACAGGAAAGCCATCCGTTTTTCCCGCATCGCTATCCTGCCCTGCCCGTACCATCCCCAACTTTTCCGTACTTCCACCCTGTATTACCTCATTGCCCGAACACATTCCTGTTACCTGGCTGCTTCCTCACCCATGCCGCTCATTTACTACATCGGCAAAAATCCAAGATACGCTTCCTCCAATTTTTGATACAATTCCTCCCCTCCAAGGTCTTCCTGCGCAGGGAACCAATCAATCCTCGCCTCTCCCTTTACGAAGTTAGGAAATGCCCTGTCTGCCACCGATTCATACTCCGTTTCATCTGTCACCCTTACCTCATCCAATTCCCCAGAATGATATGTGATAAAAGGGGTAGAGTCCTTGTATTCCGTTTCACGCGATGCCAGAACCTTCTCCGTCAGATGACCATTTGCAAAGCTTAATGCAAATTGGCTTTCATACAAATACGCCACCCCATCCCGGATAGTATCCTGAAAAATATAATGCTGCTTCCCAGTCACAGTATCCAAATATACCGGAACCTGCCCTATGATAATATCTGGTTGGGAATCATATTCCTCTAAGAGTGTCCGGGTACAACGAACTAGGGATTCCCCATCTGCTGATACCTCGTAAATATAAAAATGTGTGTAGATTCCGGTTCCCTGACGGTACGCGGCAATCAACTCAAGCCTCCCGTTTCGATCCAGGTCAGTAACCGTATACCATCCCTCTCCCGGACTTAAATCGATGTCCACCAACTCCCAAACTTCTCTCTGGCTTAAGATCAGGTTTAACTGGTTTTCCAGAGCCTTTCCACTACGCTTCCATTGTTCCCCCAACACAGGTTCTACTGCCCCATAGGAGTCGCCTCCCATCTCTAAACGATTAAGTCTTGCAAACGGGGAATATTCCGGTTCTATATACTCCGACCCATACACGTCCTGCATCCTTTTCGCCGTTTCGTCCGTGACGGTTTCAAACCTTCCTGCCTCTATGTCAGTCCCACTTGCCATACTCCACGGACTTTCTGCATCCGGCATATCATCATATATAATCACCAGCTCCCCAGAAAGTGTCCCATCCTGTAAAGTATAATAACTCCATTCACTATTGCTGGCTCCAGAAGAGCCTTCGTTTGCAATGGCATAGTTGCCATCCTCCTTTTGGCACAGATAATAGCGGCTGCGTTCCCTGCCCGAAAAAACCTGAACAGGCTCTCCATCTTTCAATGTGTACAGTTCAAAAATCTGTCCTTGTACAAACGCATCCCCTGTAACCGCCCCGATCAAAAGCTCCATCTTCCCATCCCCATCCACATCGAGGAAGGAATAGCCGACATTTTCTGCTGCATTACCGTCGTAGCAGTATCTGGCAAGAATACTAAACCCTTCCTGTGTAAGCCTGGCTGCATCCCACTGTTCGTTTAGTGCAGTGTGGTATTGGTCAAGAACCGATGCATACTTAGCAATCGGATCCGTGCCGCTGTATCCATCTTTTCCATCCGGGGAATCCGCATTACCCTGACCATCCTTCCCATCCGGGGAATCTGCATCACCCTGACCATCCTTCCCGTCCAGGGAACCTGCATTTTCCCCTCCTTCCCTGCCAGCGTCTGCCTCCCCGCGTCCGTGATGGCTCCCGCCCGAGGTTTTTGCATCTGCGTCGCCCGGATTTAACCCGAGTCCGACTCCAACCATTACCACCAAAAGCAGCAGTAAAACAGCAAGCCATGTCTTCGGTTTACGATATGATAATATATTTTTCACCCTACTCTTCACCTCATTCCCTCCGAATGCCGCAAGCAGGCTGATCTTATCCGCCCCCTGCGCCATCTGCAACAGTGTACTTGAATATTCCTTCTTAATTTCCGTTCCCATCCGCTCCACAACCCACTCATCGCAGGACATTTCCATATCCTCGCACATTTTACTAAATGCCAGCCAGATCAGCGGATGGAACCAATAAATGCTTACTAAAAACAACGCAAGTGCTTTAATAAGCGGATCTTTTCTACGGATATGCACCCTCTCATGGCAGAGCACATATTCTCTTGCTGCACCGGACAATCCCCTAGCCAGATAAATAACCGGATGGAAAATCCCGTCTACAAAAGATGCCGCCACCTGTGAAGTTTCATACACACCTTCCTCCACACGGACTGCACCGAGCAGCCTTTTCCTGAAACGATGCACTGTATAGAGCCAAACAAACCAGAATACTAATATTCCGAAAATCCAAATACCGCCAAGCAATGAAAGAACCCATTGCCCCGGGCTTTTGACCCCGTTTTCATTCCCCGTACCATCATCCTGCCCTGCCGGTAAATCTTCTCCCGTTAACCTTCCATCGTTATTCTGTCCGGTTAGTATACTTCCTACTGTACCTCCCAGGCTCCCATCCTTGCCAGCCTGTACACTTCCCTTGGTTCCCCCCGCATCGCTGTCCTGTCCAGGTTGTGGATGATTTCCCTGCGCCGCACCGGTTTTTGTGTTGTCCTTATCCGCCAGGATTGTTCTGTCATCCGGCTTTCCCTCAAAAAAATCTTCGACCGATTGTGCAGATATAGACACGCCATGATGTACCAATACCCCGGCAGCCTTTCTGTCCACTATGACATTTCCACCCTCCTCAGCATCTGACTGTACATACAGAACATCCGGAATCAAACTAAATGAGCTTTTGATCCCCACTGGGCAGACCAGCCGCAGAAACACAATGCTCCACAAAAGATAGCTGTAAGTTTTTGGAAAACGTCGCAGCAGCCACCGAACCAGCAAAACGACCAAAACCACGTAGCCTGAAACAACCCCCATCCTTAGAAAGGTTAAAAATATCCTACTCATCCCGACACCCCCAAGAAGTCAGCGACCCGCTTTTTATATCGCAAAATGACATAGCCTTTGTATATCCACCTACTGGCCACATTAGTCACTCCCCGTAATCGTCAATCATCTTCCGTATTTCATCCACCTGCTGCCTTGAGAGTTTTTTGCGGCTTATAAAAGCAGCGATCATCTTTGGCAGTGAACCACCGTATGTTTCCTGTACAAATTGTTCTCCCATACCCTGGTCATAACTTTCCCGGTCAATCTTAGCGCTTACACGGGAATCCTGGTTTTCAAATATGCCCTGCCCGCAAAGTTTCTTCAAGAATGTATATGTCGTTGACTTTTTCCAGCCAAAGCGTTCCTCACATAACTTCACCAGTTCCCCGGAGCCAACTGGCTCATTCTCCCAGATTAGATCCGCAAACCTGCGCTCCGCCTCCGTCATCCGATACCACTCTTTTTTTTCCTGTGCCATCCTGATACTCCTTTCCTTCTGATCCGGTTTCCGCTTAAAATCATTTTTTTCACAATCCTAAGGTATGGGCAGCTTCCATGCCACCGATCCCCGCCTTCACCGGATCCACATAATCCTGCCATAGCATTTTATTCTTGTTTTCGAAAACAGACAGGTCGGTAAATTATAGACCCTGTAATAAGTCTATAACTTACCGACCTGTTTGTCAAGAAAAAAATAATTAAATTTTTTTTACGAAATTGTTACAGAATCCTGTAATACACAAAACCTAATACGCCACCACAATCCCGCCATCATTCGCATACATACTGCTTACACCTGCGGCCTCCACAATCACCACATCCCTAAACGGCACCTTTTTAAGCACCTCGTCGCGCACAAATTCTGCGCGCTCTTTGCAGTTACAGTGTGTAATCGCAAAAATACGGTTCTTCGCGTCCGTAATGTCCTCCTCAATATAGCGGATCATCTTCATCAGCGCTTTCGTCATGCCGCGTGCCTGGTCAAGCTTTTCAATCCGCCCCTCCACGCCGCACATCACCGGCTTAATGTTCAGCACGCTGCAAAGCGCTGCTGTAATATTGCTTAGCCGCCCATTTTTCCTAAGATTGTCAAGCGATTCTAACACAAACTTCGTCTTAAGGCGGTCGCGGAATTTCCTTATGCGGTTTGCTGTTTCCTCAAAGCTTGTCCCCGCCTCCTTTTCCTCAATCAGTTTTAAAGCAATCAATGTCTGTCCGGCCGCTGCGGAACGCGAATCAATCACCTCAATCTTTTTATTCGGATGCTTTTCTAAATAAAGCATCTTCGCAAGTTCCGCCGCATTGTAGGAACCACTCAGATGAGAAGAAAGCGTTACCACATACACTTCCTCCGCTCCCTCAAAAGCTTCCATATATGCTTCCGGTGAAGGGCAGGCTGACTTCGGGCACTCACTGCATGCCTTCATCTTTCTCAAAAAACCAGCCTGGTCAAAGTTCTCATCATCCACAATATCTTCCGTTCCAACCGTCAGCGTCAACGGCACAATCTGGATGCGCCCATCCTTTCTCATTTCCTTTGTCAGGTCGGTACAACTATCCCCTATGATTTTATATGACATATTTCCTCCAATCCCACATCCCGGCATAGCCCACGCCATCATGTGGTATTCGCCCACCATTTCATGTGGTTTTCAATACTATATAATATCATACCATACTTTAGGAGATTTGAAAAGGAATAATCATAAAAGAATCATAAAATTTTTGCAAACCGGGGCGCACGGACATAAAGAACATAGGTTTGGTGCACCCCGGCTATACTGCAGACCGCCAGAATTTACAGTAAGAAAATAAGCAAAGATACCTCACCGGCAGTCTGCAGTCAGGATTTGCGGCAAGTTTTACCGGCGCGCAGTATAAATCGCACTTAATTTCCAGCAAACAATGGCGTGGACAGGTAACGGTCACCAGAATCCGGCAAAAGCACCACAATGGTCTTTCCTTTATTTTCCGGGCGCATTGCCAGAAGGCTGGCTGCTTTTAATGCCGCACCCGAAGAAATGCCAACCAGGATACCCTCACTCACTGCAAACGCCCTGCCCTCAGCATACGCGTCCCCGCTCTTTACCGGGATAACCTCATCATAAATCCCAGTATTTAAAATCTCCGGGACAAAGCCCGCACCAATCCCCTGAATCCCGTGTGGACCCGGCACGCCGCCAGATAGCACCGGACTGTCCGCCGGCTCAACCGCAACCACCCGGATATCCCGGTTCTTTTCTTTTAAATATTCACCGACCCCGGTAATCGTCCCCCCGGTTCCCACACCGGAAACAAAAATATCCACCTTACCATCCGTCTGCTCCCAGATTTCTGGACCGGTTGCTGCCCGGTGCGCCGCCGGGTTGGCCGGATTTACAAACTGCCCAAGGATAATGGAGCCAGGAATCTCTTCATTCAGTTCCTCCGCCTTTTCAATCGCCCCCCGCATACCCTTAGCACCATCCGTTAGCACCAGTCTTGCCCCATAGGCCGCCAAAAGATTCCTGCGCTCCACGCTCATGGTTTCCGGCAGCGTAAACACCGCCTTATATCCCTTCGCCGCCGCGACCGCCGCAAGCCCAATCCCGGTATTGCCGCTAGTCGGCTCAATAATCGTTGCACCGGGCTTTAATAATCCCTGCTCCTCTGCTTCCCTGATCATAGCAAACGCAATCCGATCCTTAACAGAACCCGCCGGATTTAAATATTCCAGTTTCGCAAGAATGGTTGCCCCTCCAATCCCCGCCTGTTCCATATAGTTGTTCAACTTTAACATCGGGGTATTCCCAATTAATTCCAATACACTTTCTTTTATCTGACCCATAATCTCCCTCCAAAATAAATTTATTATATTCCTACATAGGAACACACGCCTTAATACCCTTGTGTGTCGGTTTTACCGGCAGCATCCTCCCAGTTTCTTCATTAAAATACAGCCTGTCAATACAGATTTCCCGATGGAACCCAAGCCCTTCCTGGAACAGACCAAGCGGTGTATAGAAACGATGATATACGATATAGTACTTGTCGCCAGGAACGGACAGGATACAGTGATGCCCCGTTCCAAGAATTCCATTTTCTGCATCTTTTGACAACAGCGTACCATGACAGTCAATCGGTCCGTAAATACTTTCTGAGGTTCCATAATTGACATGATAATCCGGACTTCCCGTATCATCGCAAGACCAGGTGAAATGGTAAACCCCGCCCCTCTTTGTAACCGTGATCGCCTCGCGGAAGTCATCTGCCCCCCGATACTGTGTAAGAGTGGACAGATCAAGACTGACCATATCATCCAAAAGGCGCACCACTGCAGCATGCCCGTTGCCAAACAGCAGGTAGGATGCCCCATCCTCATCAGTAAAGACAGAAGGGTCAATGGTCTGCCCCATCAAAATCCCATGTTCTTCGCACATCCTTTTTGTCAGGAGTGGTTCCTGCATTGCCTGGAACGGACCAGTTGGGGAATCTGCCACGGCCACACCGATATGGGAGTCCCCCGCCGCATCCTTGGCACAAAAATAAAAGTAATATTTTCCACCCTTCGCTGCAATACAGGGTGCCCAGGCACTTCCAACCGCCCATGCAACATCATCGCCCGCCACATCGAGGATAACGCCTTCATCCACAAAATTCACCAGATCCTTTGAAGAAAACACATGGAAATAAGTACCCGACCAGCCTGCAAAGCCATCCGTCGTTGCATAAAGATAATAAGTATCGCCAAACAATGCAATATCCGGGTCTGCAAACTGTCCTGGCAGCACCGGGTTGGCACACCATACTACCTGCACATCCCATTTTTGCTTTTTCTCCTCCGGCGAAGCACAAAACCAGACATCGGTCCATGTATCCTCCTCCATGGGCAACAGCAGCGATTTAGAGCATGAAATCCCCTGGGCAGGAACAAAACGGATCGCAGGGTTCTTTGTAGTATTACAGATACCCTTTTTCCGACTTAAATAGACTGTAATCTCCCGTTTTTCCTCTTTTGCCTTCCATCCAACCATCCCGGTTCTCACCGCTTCCACATCCAAAAATGGCAGGTTATCCGTTTTCTTAGTTTCTGTTTCCTTTCCTTTTTCCATATCCTCTTTCCTCCACTGCCCCAAAAGTCCAATTAATTCCGCCAGGCTGTTTATTTCCATATCCTGTCCATAATCCTTTTTGGCTTTATCCCGGTTAACCAAAACCGCATACACGCCCGCATGGCGGGCGCAGCACATATCCTTTTCCTCATCCCCGACAAACACCATCTCCGACGGCTTCACCCGCAAATGCTCTGCCAGCATCCAAAGCCCCTGCGGTGCCGGTTTGCGGTACCCGGTATCGTTTGAGGTATAAGGGCAGGCAAAATACTTTAAAAGTGGAGCGATATCCGAAAGAGCATAAGAATTGTCCATCCCATAGGCAACATCTGACAAGGTTCCCAGCAAAATCCCCCGGTCTAAAAGCATCGCCAACGTTTCCTCCACCTCATCAAAGATATGCGTATCCCTTTGGAAATACGAATAAAAACCGTCCCTTATCCTTTGTAATTCCCCTTGCGAAAGCCCCATACTGACAAGGATCTCCCTAAAAATCTGCCCGGAAGGAACCTCGTATTCCCTTTTGTTTACCCTGGTATTGTACTTTGTCAGCACACGCCCGGCATTCTCATACTGCTCCCTCGTAAAACAGTACCCATACCGTTCTGCAATATACTCAAAAGCCGGTTGATACAGTTTTGACCAATTCCATGGAACTTTATATTCCACCAGAGTATTTCCAATATCAAATATAATTGCTTTTATCATATTTCCTCTCCCCCTCTTCCACGTTCCCCCATTATAGCAAATCCCCGCGCTGGTGTAAATATCCCGGCACGGGGAAGAAAAAACAAATACATAAATCCTTCCATCCCCTCTAGCCAAACAATCAGTTGTTACAATAAAAATATTCTTCAGATACTACATTGGGCAAAGACTGGACGCAAACCATTTCTACTTCATAGAAAACCCTGGTTTCATTGATTTTATTATTTTAAAACAATACTAAATCACCATTTCCGGATAATATTCTTGTTCTACACCACCTGTATATCAAATGTTTTCTTGTATCCTCCCTAAAATATTACATTCAGATACCAGTGCATACTCTCGACGTTCTAGTGCCCTCTTACTGCCTTTTGGAATGTTCCTACTATCCGACCCAAGATTGCTGATATAATACGTGATTCCTTTCTCCCTCTTCACCCCTTATCGTTTTTTCTTCCATCCCTACGCATCTTATACTTAACGTCAATAAAGTGAAGGCAACCCTTTAATGTTCGTCGATAACAATTAAGGAGAACAAGTCCATATTAGTAAGAATTCATTCTGAGAGCAGGCAGGACATGATTTATGATTCCCACGATGTTCAGACTCTCCTAATAGCAATCCACAACGTTTAGATAACATATATCTACC
>CAMWUU010000131.1 GCA_947177515.1 uncultured Lachnospiraceae bacterium | reverse complement strand
GGAAAAAATGATCCGTTTTAAAAAATGAAGTTATTGTCAGGATAATCAGTAATATTGAAGCTTGTATAAATTGTTCTATTTCATACATTGTATTATCACCGTAGGAATTTAAAGACAGGGGGAAGGTAATTTGGGTCATCATAATGTGCACTTGCCTTTTCCAGGGCAAGAAGCTGCACTTTTTTATCAATCCCCCCAGCATATCCGGTCAGGCTTCCATCCGCCCCAACAACTCTGTGGCAGGGAACGATAATGGAGATTTTATTGTGTCCTACCGCACCGCCAACTGCCTGTGCGGACATTGTAGCAAGATTTTTCTTGCTTGCAATTTCCCTTGCAATTTCTTTGTAAGTAACCGTTCTTCCATAAGGTATCTTTTGAAGGATTTTCCAAACCGCAAGCTGGAAAGGGGTGCCTTCCATATGGACAGGGGGCAAAAAGTCAGGCTCCCTGCCGGAAAAATAGATGGCCAGCCACTCTTTCGTCCGTTCTAAGATCGGAGTGTCCTTTTCCCCCTGCACTGTGTCAAGCCCTGCCGCATAATATTTTGCACCATCAAACCATAACCCCGTCAGCCCGGTTTCATCAGCAGCAAGCAGGATTCCGCCGACCGGTGACTGATAATGATTGATATATTTTGGGTTTTGACAAATCATTATTCTTTTTTTGCATTCTCCGTCTTTTCTTCCTTCTTTATGTCACGGTGGAAATACTTATCCAGTTCCTTTTTCCTTTCTTCCGGCATCTCCCTTTTTACTGGCAGAACAGCCGCATTTGCCATATCCCCAATCATACGGATGGCAAAATCCACATTTTTCTCAAGCGCCTTGTTACTGATGGTTGGGATCAGGTCATGAATCGTATGTATCTCCGCCGTACCGGTTCCGCGTCCTAAACCAAGCGCTGGAATTCCTTTATCGCAGAACGGTGCGGAATCGCTGGAATGTACTCCCTGCTTTGCCCTTGCAGAATACCCAGTTAGCTTGCAGTATTGGTCTACAAAAATTTCCAGTTCCTTGTTCCCGGTCATTACGATCCGGTTTGACCCCAGTGTCGTGCCGCACATATCAAAATTAAAGCAGAATTTAATATGTTCAAGCTGCTCTTCATTCTGTTCTACATATGCCTTTGAACCGAGCAGCCCCAATTCCTCGCTGCCGCACCACAAAAAACGCAGTGTCCTTTTCGGCGGGTGTGCGATAAAATGGCGGTAAATTCCAAGAAGGGCAGCAGCACCCGTCGCGTTATCCCATGTACCGGTACCAACGGGAACAGAATCGTAATGCGCAGTCAGCACAATCTCTTCCTTTTTATCCTGCGTTCCAGGAATCACAGCTAAAACATTCTGGCTGTCCCTTTCCACATCCTCCTGTTTTAATGTAAGGTGGATGGTTTCTACTTCCTCCTTAACCAGGGTCATTGCATCCGCTGTTGTAATAATAAAACCCGGGATTTTCCCGTTGCGGATCAGATGCGGCCTTAACTCTTTTGCATAAAGGGAAGCTTCCTCTTGCGAATGATAATATTTTCCCTGCAATACCAGAAAAGCTGCTGCGTTATGTTCTACCAAACGCTTAAAAGTTTCTTCGTCAAAAATACCATTTAATAAAACTGCTGTATCACTCAGATCCCCAATCTCTGCAAAATCAATTTCTAGGGCATCTTCCAGATAGAGCAGCCTGCAGTCCCGGTCAATGTTCCCGGAACGCAGATATGCAACGCTTTTAATTTCTCTCCCTTTTACGGTCACCGAACACTTTTCTACATTTGCCCCAGGGATCTGAAACGGCATAAACTCTCCCCGGATATCACTGCCCGCTTCCTCCCCTGCAAGATCAATCTCCTGAAGGATCATTTCAGCCGCCGCCTTTTCCTCAGGACTGCCGCCTATACGGGTAAAACTGAGTTTCTTTACAAAATCCAATAAATTTTCCATATTTTTCCTCCCATTCTGCCGCATACGCGGTATTTTTCACAGAGCTGGAATTTTTGCAATACCGCATATGGTACAGGTTAACCCCCGCCCTTTTTGCTTCCTTTACTTACGCTGATTCAGAAAGCGTTTGCAGCATCTACCAGGTTCTGGCATGTCTGTAAAACTTCGTTAAACAGTACAGGAAACTAGAATCCAATATAAAAATTCCATACCCCAAAAAGAACATGTACTTGATTATTTAGGATAACATGTGCACAGGAAAAAAACAAGAAAAAATTTTTTCACTTCGCAGCAAATGCATACATACCACACATTCCCTTAAACATCACAACGCACAATTTTCCATTCGTTTCGTATTTCAAGGGCTTTGCAGAAAGCAGACAGGAAAAAATGGGGAAACTCATACTCATCCCCCTATTGACAAACCCTCCTCCCTGTGCTAGTCTTATACCATTAAACAATTAACAAGGAGAGAGTACGATGAGGGCTTTTGTTTCGCTTGCCGCACAGAACAGGGACGACGATCGAAAGCGCTTGTAGCTGTATAAGACACAGGTACAAGCGCTCTTTGTGTTGTGCCTGTGTGGACATGGATTAAAAGCCTGTCAGGATACACTTTTCCTGTCGGTTTATAATACGGGAACCACACTGGTATATTAATTTACCGTGTGGTTTTTTTGCGTGCAAAAATAGGCAGGATGGGGCATGCTTAATACTATTCCTATGTTTTATCTTATACCTTATTTCGGAGGCTTAGTTCACTACACCTCTGGAATAAGATATCAATTACCCGTGAAGTGTGACACACAGCCCGCAGAAAGCCGTTTTCAAACACGCCTTAGGCAAATATTCAAAATTCTTACTAAGAAAGGTTGTGATCGAATGGGACATACAGATTATGTCCACTCGGATCTTAATTGGCAGGGATGGACTATAAAAACCTCCTGCCAGGGTTTTTTCATTTGCAATTTCCGTAAAAACGGGTTCTACCTCAAAATAAATGAATGGAGAATAAATTATGACTACAGTAAAATATAATACCATATCCACAAACCCGGAAACAGACGCTTACGCGCTTGCAGACCATATTGGACAGACGGTCCGCCTCCACGGCGCGATCTATAAAATCCGGCGCATGAGCGGTTTTGCCTTTGTCCTGCTGCGTATGCGGGATGCCATTGTGCAATGCATTTACAGTGAGGAATATGCTTCCTTCCCCATCACCCTGCTTACGGAGGAAGCATGCGTGCGGCTTACGGCAGAAGTAGTTGCGGAGGAGCGCTCTAGGACAGGTTACGAGCTGCGTCTAAAGCAAGTGCAGGTTTTATCCACGCCTTATGAAGATCTGCCAATTGTAATCAACCAGAAGAAGGTAAACACTTCCTTAGAAAATCTTCTTGACTACAGGCCAATCACACTGCGCAATGAAAAGGAGCGCGCCATATTCCACATTCAGGCTGCAATCTGCGCTGCATTCCGGGAGTTTTTGATTGCAGAGCATTTCACGGAAATCCATTCCCCAAAGATTGCGGCCATCGGTGCGGAGGGCGGCGCAAATATTTTTAAACTCCCGTATTTCGGAAAGGAAGCTTACCTTGCACAAAGCCCGCAGTTTTACAAGCAGATGATGGTGGGAGTATTTGAGCGCGTGTTTGAGATTGCGCCGGTTTTCCGTGCAGAAAAACATGACACATCAAGACATCTAAATGAATACACCAGTGTGGACTTTGAAATGGGTTATATTGAAAGCTTTGAGGAAATCATGGCAACAGAAAACCGGATGCTTGCCCATTGCATCTCATTTTTAAATGAACATTGTAAAACACAGCTTACACTGCTTGGCTGCACCCTGCCAAGGATCGAGGAAATCCCCCAGATCCCTTTTTCCACCGCCAAGGAGTGGATCGCAAACTCCTGCAAACGCAAGATTACGGATATGCTTGACTTTGAACCGGAGGAAGAACGGCTTTTATGCGAACTGGTAAAGAAAGAAACCGGAAGTGAGTTTGTTTTTGTAACGCACTATCCAAGTGCAAAGCGCCCGTTCTACGCGATGGACGACCCTAAAAACCCGGAGGAAACCTTAAGCTTTGACCTGTTATTCCGAGGGCTTGAAATCACAACAGGCGGTCAGCGCATCCATTCCTATCAAGAACAATTAGAAAAATTACATGCGCGTGGTATGCATGAGGAATTATTTGAAGGTTACCTGATGCTTCACAAATATGGCGTTCCACCACACGGCGGGCTGGGACTGGGGCTTGAGCGCTTTACCGCGCAGCTTTTGGGCTTTGAGAATGTCCGCAGCGCAACTCTGTTTCCACGGGATATCCATCGGCTGATGCCTTAATGTCTGACAGAAGATATAAGCGCTTATAAAACTTTTCTCCTTGTTGGAAAAGAGATTGCGCTGGTGGTTTTGCTTCTTTTAACTGTTATTTTCACCGCAGGAAGGAATTATTACACAAATTTCCAAAAGATACACATTGACAAATGATTTTGTATCCCATATAATAATAACAGTTATCGATATTAATAATTTATTTGATACGGCTCAATCTGTATAAATGCATTAGAAACGGAGAAAAATATGGCGGCAGTAAAACACAGCAAACAGCGGCAATCCATCAAGGAATACCTGATGAATACAAAAGAACATCCGACCGCGGACATGGTTTATACACAGGTTCGCAAACTTTACCCGAACATCAGTCTTGGTACGGTTTATCGGAACCTGAATTTCCTTGTCGACCAGGGCGAGGCGACCCGTTTAACCTGCGGTGACGGCAGCGAGCGCTATGATGGGACTACTTCGCCACACTACCATCTGGTATGTAGCGGATGCGGGCGGGTACTCGACCTTAAGATGAGTCCGCTCGACCATATCAACACCTTAGCGGCTGCCGGCTTTGGCGGCACAATCGAGGGGCATACAGTACTCTTCCACGGACGCTGTCCGGAATGCACAGATTCTTCCAACTTACAGCCGGTATCCTAAGGGCATGCCAAAAACTCATTCCCCTTATCCGCATGTTTTAGCAGGGGAAATCCGATATCTGGCAAAACTTATTATAGCAGAAAAATCAGGGGCAACTTATCAGGAATTACTCGCGTATTTCTTCCCGCAAAAGAGCGAAAAATATTTTTAAAATACCTATTGACAAAATGAGAAGAATCATGTATCATCTATATCAGTAACAATTACTATTTTGATTATCAAAAAACAAAATAACTTTTTAGTACGAAAGGAGAGTTTTATTATGGCAAAGTTTGTATGTCAGGTTTGCGGCTATGTTTATGAGGGCGAGGCAGCACCGGAGAAATGCCCGCAGTGCGGTGCACCAGCTTCAAAGTTTTCGGAGATGACCGGAGCTAGGACATGGGCAACGGAGCATGTGGTTGGCGTGGCACAGGGCGTTAGCGAAGATATCCTCACCGACCTTCGCGCAAACTTCACCGGCGAATGCACCGAGGTTGGTATGTACCTTGCTATGGCGAGGGTTGCACACAGGGAAGGCTATCCGGAAGTTGGTCTTTACTATGAGAAGGCTGCTTTTGAGGAAGCAGAGCACGCTGCAAAATTCGCAGAACTTCTTGGCGAGGTTGTTACGGACAGCACAAAGAAGAACCTTGAACTTCGCGTGGAAGCTGAGAACGGCGCTACGGCAGGCAAGATGGATCTTGCAAAGCGTGCAAAGGCTGCGAACCTTGATGCGATCCATGATACTGTCCATGAGATGGCAAAGGATGAGGCAAGGCACGGAAAAGCATTTGAAGGACTTCTTAACCGTTACTTCGGTTAATGGATAAGCAATAAAGGCTTTCCTCGACTACTGTTTCAAATAAGGAAATAACAGAATCCGAATTGGTATATTTTGTAAGATGTTTTCGCTGTTGTTTTTGTTTTACCTGACTCTTTGTGATAGGCTTACAAACGGGTTTGCCCCGGCAGATCCTGCATTCTATTGCGGGATCTTCTAGGGCAGGCGGGGGCTGTAATGTATCCGGTATAAAATCGGATGCAGACTGTACGGTAATACATTTTTAATCAATATTTAACATATATTTATGCTCTCCTAAGGTTGCAAAAACAGACAGCTTGTGCTATAATGGCGACAGAGCTTGACAAAGCTACAATAACATATTTTCAAGAAAGGATGAAAACCATGAACAATTATCAGGAATGGGATGGCTTTGAAGGCCGCATCTGGAAAGACGAGGTCAATGTACGCGACTTCATTCAGAAGAACTACAAGCCGTATGACGGTGACGAAGCTTTCCTTGCTGACCCGACCGAATCGACCAACAAACTTTGGGGTGCGTTGCAGAAGCTTCAGAAAGAGGAGCGTGCAAAGGGTGGCGTTTTGGACTGCGAAACCGAGGTTGTTTCCGGCCTTACCTCCTACGGCCCTGGCTATATTGACGAGAGCATGAAAGATCTGGAGCAGATCGTTGGTCTTCAGACCGACAAACCGTTAAAGAGAGCATTTATGCCTTACGGCGGTATCAAGATGGCTGAGCAGGCTGCTGAGAGCTACGGCTACGAGATCAATCCGGAGTTAAAGCATATCTTCGAAGATTATATGACGACACATAACGACGCAGTATTCGCTGCATACACCCCTGAGATGCGCCTTGCCCGCAAGACACATGTTGTAACCGGTCTTCCGGATACTTACGGACGCGGACGTATCGTTGGCGATTATCGCCGTATTGCCCTGTACGGTATTGATTACCTGATCAAGGCAAAAGAGAATGATAAGTTAAACTGTGGCTGTGGCAATATGTACGACGACGTAATCCGTCAGCGCGAAGAGCTTACAATGCAGATCAACGCATTGAAGGGTATGAAGGAGATGGCTAAGATTTATGGTTATGATATCTCCCAGCCGGCTAAGAACGCGAAGGAAGCTTGCCAGTGGCTGTATTTCGGCTACCTTGCAGCAGTTAAGACCCAGAATGGTGCAGCAATGTCCGTAGGACGTATCTCCACCTTCCTTGATATCTACTTTGAGCGCGACTTAAAGAACGGTGTCCTGACCGAAACCGAGGCACAGGAGATCATCGATCACATGACGATGAAGTTCCGTATGGTTAAATTCGCACGTATCCCGTCCTACAACCAGCTCTTCTCCGGTGACCCGACTTGGGCTACCCTTGAAGTTGCCGGCATCGGTATGGATGGCCGCCATATGGTTACGAAGACGGACTACCGTTTCCTGCATACTCTTGAGAACATGGGACCGTCGCCGGAGCCGAACCTTACAGTTCTTTACTCCAGCGCTCTTCCGGAGCAGTTCAAGAAGTACGCTTCCCATATCTCCATCGAAACCAGCTCGATCCAGTATGAGAATGATGATGTTATGAAGCCGGTATGGGGCGATGACTACTCCATCTGCTGCTGTGTATCCGCTACCCAGACTGGTAAAGAGATCCAGTTCTTCGGTGCACGTGCAAACCTCGGCAAGACCCTCCTGTACGCAATCAACGGCGGTTTCGATGAGAAGCACCGCATCCAGGTAGGTCCGAAGATGGAGCGCATTACAAGCGAGTATCTTGATTACGATGAAGTAATTGAGAAGTACGATTTCTGGCTTGATTGGCTCGCTGATATCTATGTAAACGTACTGAACCTGATTCACTATATGCATGATAAGTATTACTATGAGGCAGCCGAGATGGCTCTGATTGATACCGATGTACGCCGTACTTTCGCTACAGGTATTGCAGGCTTCTCCCATGTAATCGACTCCTTAAGCGCAATTAAGTACGCAAAGGTTAAAGTTATCCGCGACGCAGAGGGTATCTCCGATCACTTTGAGATCGAGGGCGACTTCCCGAAATACGGCAACGATGACGACCGCGCAGATGCAATCGGTGTATGGCTGTTAAAGACCTTTATGGAGAAGATCCGCCGCCGTCACACCTACCGCAACTCCGAGCCGACCACCTCCCTGCTTACCATTACTTCCAACGTTGTATATGGCGAAGCAACTGGTGCTATGCCAAACGGACGTGCCGCTTACACGCCATTCAGCCCGGGTGCAAGCCCAAGCTACGGCGCAGAAACGAATGGTCTTGTGGCTTCCCTGAACTCAGTTGCCAAGATTCCGTACCACTGGTCGCTTGACGGTATCTCCAATACCCAGACGATCAACCCGGATGCCCTTGGCCACAGCAAGGGAGAGCGCGTTGACAACCTTGTACAGGTTCTTGACGGCTACTTCGATCAGGGTGCACATCACCTGAATGTAAACGTATTCGGTACGGAGAAGCTGCTTGATGCACAGGCTCATCCAGAGAAAGAAGAGTACGCTAACTTCACCATCCGCGTTTCCGGTTATGCTGTTAAGTTCATCAGCCTGACCAAGAAACAGCAGGATGACGTTATTGCAAGAACTTGCCATAAGACCCGCTAATATTTTCTCATTAGTTGGTTAAACTAAGCCTGGGCGGGATCAAATCGGTCAGGCATGAAAAAGGGGGATTTTGAACCTCGTGTTCAAAGTTCCCCTTTTTTAAAATTTTTATGCGGGACTTAAATCAGCAGAATCCCATAATAGTGCCGGAAAAAGTTTCAGGGAGCTGTGCGGACTGAAACTTCTTCCATGGTTTGGGCACTGTTGCGGGATTATGCGGGACTTAATCAGCAGAATCCCATAATAGTGCCGGAAAAAGTTTCAGGGAGCTGTGCGGACT
>CAMWUU010000130.1 GCA_947177515.1 uncultured Lachnospiraceae bacterium | reverse complement strand
CCCCGCCGCAGGACTCTCGTGGGCTCGTAGAAGTCTATACCCGACAGGCCCATCCCTTCGCCTTTTGTCCCTGCCCCGCCCTCCACCCCCATGCTTCCCATCCCTTCCCCTTTTGTCCCTGCTACGCCCTCCTCCTGTGCATTTTCTATCCCTTCCCCTTTTGTCCCTGCTACGCCCTCCTCCTGCACGCTTCCCATCCCTTCCCCCTTTGTTCCTGCCACACCCTCCTCCTGCACACTTTCCATCCCCTCCTCTGTTTTACTGCCTGTTTCCCCACTTTCGTGCGTTCGTTCCAGCTTTGCGGCTATCTCCTGCAGTGCCCCAAGATCAACCGGTTCATCCTCCCAGGAAGATATCAGGTATTTTCCCTTTTCATCATACAATAGCAGACCATTCATTTCCTGGAATAGCAGCTCGCTTCCCCCTATATTTGCAGCATCTTCAACAAAGCGCACTCCTTCCCCGCCCTGCTTTTTTTCCACTACCCCTAGAAGCACACCTTCCCGGCTCCCCGAATGGCATTTATACATGCATACCCGCAGGCTTCCCTCCCTGCCATCCGGCGTTACATGCAGGGTCATGGTCAGCTTCCCATCTTTTAATTCCAGCTTTGCATAACCCGCATTTCTTCTTTTTATGCCATTCTCATATGCATAAATATACGAAATCCATCTGCGATAATCCGACATAAAATCCCCTCCATTCTCATAAGCCCTCCCGCAGCTTTTGGCCGTTAGCGGCATTTCGTTAGACCCGCCCCTTCCCCCAATGGTACGATATGCCGCTTCTTTCCCAAATATGATGATTTTTATGGTAACTTTTCCATTTATGTGGTATAATCTCGATAGTGATGATACCTATTCCCGTCCCGCCTGCAAAATCCACACAGTCTGCGCAGGATGGATTTCAGGCTGGCCGGCTACGGTACTCCGCGCGAAAGCGCGCACTCAAAAAACTTTGTGGAATGAGAGGTTAATTGTACTTATGGGACGTGGCAAACAAATCACAGTTCTCGCATTTATCACCATCCTTCTTTTTGGCTGTATCTATCTGGGTATCCAGGTAAAAAACAAACCGGAACCATCCGTGGATGAAACACCATATGAAGGAAGTTACAAAGAAACATCCATCCCGCTGCCTGTAATCAACAAAGACGGTGGGGAACAGTTCCTTCAACTGCTCCGCGGCCTGGATGATTCCGTGGAACTCTACACCATCCTTTATAACGAAGATAAAAGTATGGTCAGGGGTTACAAAAAATATGTTTTAAACAGCGAACTAAAATGGGACGAGGCAGAATCTGACTGGATGGCACTCCAGTATTTTTCCGATACAACACGCCAGATCCGCATGCTCGCTTACGCCGACACAGGCAGTGTCTATGTCCTGGTTCATGACCTTGCAGCGGTAACTCCCACCTGCGACGATATCGTGCGCATTGGGACGGATGGCACGGTTGAACGCATCAATGTGCGGGGCTTATACAAGACCGACAAGGATGAAAATCCTATCCAGATTGAAACCTTCTTTATCAAAGACAATATGATCTGCTTTACAGACCAGCTTTCTAATTCTTACGCGTATTCCCTTGCAAATGGCACACTGTTTGCACAAGGAGAGAATGCTGCCAAAGGAAGTATCGCCTCGGATGGCGAGTATCTTTTCCTGCTTGGCGAGGGCTGTACCAAGGTGATCCCATACCGTATCGGGGATGGACAAGCAGACGATGCCATCCCGTTCCGAGATCGGGTCACAGAAACGGATACCCCGGAAGGCAAATACGAAATCATGGATTTTTCTCTTCTCTCCCAGGGGGATATCCTTTATCTTTCCTGCCAGGATGGCATCTACCGGTACGATTTTAAAGGGGGTGCCTGGAAACAACTTATGAGGGGACTTGACTGTATCTTTGGTCGTCCGTCCATTGCCGGCAGAAATTTCATTGCGGCAGCAAATGTGCTCTATATGTTTAGCCGTGATCCTTCCGGGAATTACTATTTTACTATGTACAGTCAGCGCACCGAGGAGGAGGACGAAAAATTAAAGCGTACAGACTTCACCATCCTTTCCTACGAGCGTTCCGCCGTGATAACGGAAGCTGCTGCTGCGTTCCAACATAACAACCCATCTCTGCGTGTCCTTTACCGCGCGGCGCACGAGGAGGACGGGACGCTTACAGTTGAGGCGTACCGCAGCCAGGTGCAGAAGGAATTAACAGAATCAATGTCAATCGATGTACTGGTCTGTGACGAACTTGACTACCAGAGTTATATGGATAGCGGACTATTCGAAAATATCAGCGACCTGATGAAGCCGCTGTATACGGCGGCAGGGCTTTACGGCAACGTAACCAACGCAATGGCGCAGACAAAAATCTTTGTGACCCCGGCAAAATTCGATATTTACCTGATGTATGGAAAAGATGGACTGCCACAAAACAATGACAGTTTTGAAGCGCTCTCCTCCCTTTCCGGGAAACTTTCCACCCCGGTACTTGGTAATATGGATGCTGAAGAGATCGCAGAACTGCTCAGCAGCTTTTATGAGGATACCTTCCTTGTTGACGGCAGCATCAATAAGGATGCCTTAGTTCAGATGCTAACACTCCTTCCTTCCACTGTAAAACTCTCATCTAAAGATTCGGGAGATGATGCGGACAAAGCAGATGGGGAAGATACCTCAGGCTGGTTTGGTATGCCATCCGCCTCCTTTCAGGCTGGCATTACCCTGATTCGCTCTGAGGAGGATTTTATTGCGTTCCTTGCTTCCCTAAAGGATTCTGGAGCTGATTTTTCCGATGCTGCAGGACATTTTATCCCGCGGGGAATCGTGGGAATTAACAGCAAAGGTTCCAATATCAAAACAGCCAAAGAATTTGTGCGCACCGTTTACTCGGATTCCGTACAGCAAGCCAATGTTGGATCCGGCATCCCTATGCAGCAGGCAGCGGTTGACGCATTTGCCCTGGACGGTGTTTCGGAAAATAACCTTTCCCTTCTGGAACAATGCCTGACGGCAGCCCATACGGTTCACACGGAAAATAAGGGACTAAAGGAAGCCCTGCTTGCCATTCTTCCACAATATTTAAGCGGTGGGATAACGGCAGAAGAGGCCGCAGAACAGATTATGGGTTACACCCCATCCACCTCGGCGCTAAGATAATCGGGAATCGGAGGAATTTTATGAATTTACTGACTATGGAACATGTGGAAAAAAGTTTTACCGACCGCGTGCTGCTTGGCGATATCAGTTTTGGCATTAACGAGGGGGAACGCATCGGCGTAATTGGTATCAACGGTACTGGAAAATCGACCCTGCTAAAAATAATTGCAGGATGTGAGGAAGCAGATTCCGGGACACTTACAAAAACCCGTGGGCTGCGTGTCGCCTACCTGCCGCAGACTCCGGTATTTGAGGAGGGCAAAACCATCCTCGAAAATGTTACCACAGGACTATTGGCGCAGGAGGCATACCGCAATATAAATGGTGAGGCAACCGCAATGCTTACCAAACTTGGCATCCCGGATCCTGGCCGAAAAGCAAACTTCCTTTCCGGCGGGCAAAAAAAGCGTGCGGCTCTGGTACGCACCCTGCTGCTGCCCGCTGACCTTCTGGTTCTTGACGAACCGACCAACCATCTGGATGCATCCATGACAGAATGGCTTGAGGACTACCTAAATTCCTTTTCAGGGGCTTTTATTATGGTTACACATGACCGCTATTTCCTCGACCGTGTGACAAACCGCATTGTTGAACTTGATAAGGGAAAACTTTACTCCTATGCGGCTAATTACTCGCGCTTCCTTGAATTGAAAGCGGAGCGCGAGGAGATGGCAGCGGCAACGGAACGCAAGGCCAAAAGCCTGTTCCGAACAGAGTTAGAATGGATGATGCGCGGGGCAAGGGCGCGCTCCACCAAGCAGAAGGCACATATTGGGCGATTTGAGGCACTGCGCGACCGCGAAAAACCCGAAACCGACGGGCAGATTACCATCAATGCACTTTCCTCCCGCCTGGGCAAAAAAACCATTGTCCTCGACCATATCTCAAAAAGCTATGACGGGAAAACATATATCGATGATTTTTCCTACATTTTGCTTTCCACTGACCGGATCGGTATTATCGGGCCTAATGGCTGCGGGAAATCCACGCTGTTAAAAATCCTGACCGGCACCATCCTGCCGGATTCCGGTTCGGTAGAATTCGGCACTACCATCCGCGTTGGCTATTTCTCCCAGGAAAATGAAGCCATGGACGAATCCCTGCGCGTAATCGACTATATCCGCGAGAGTGCCGATGTTATCAATACGGCGGACGGCACCCTTTCGGCTTCCCAACTATGCGAAAAATTTCTTTTTACCGGGGCAATGCAGTATTCTGTTATTGCAAAGCTCTCCGGTGGGGAAAAACGCCGCCTCTATCTTTTAAAGATCCTGATGGAAGCACCGAACCTGCTTGTACTTGATGAGCCAACGAACGATCTTGATATAAGTACACTGACCATCCTTGAAGATTACCTAAAAGATTTCCCTGGTATTCTTGTTACGGTTTCACACGACCGGTATTTCCTTGATAAACTTGCCGGGCGCATCTTTGCCTTTGAAGGAAACGGAAAAATAAGTCAATATGAGGGGAATTTTTCCGATTATAAATCCGCCTGCCGCCAGACGGGAGCGGACGAAAAGGAGCACAACAGGAACAAACCCAGAAAGTCCGGCAGGGCGGAACTGTCCAGCACACTGGAACTGTCCAGTGTGCTGGACAGGGCAAATGCCACGGACAGGCATTCCGGAAAGAATACTGGGACGGCACAAACCAAAAATAACTGGCGCACACCGTCCACTAAACTGAAATTTACTTACAAAGAACAAAAAGAATATGAAACAATCGACGACGATATCGCCGCACTGGAGGCAAAGCTTTCCGAACTGGAAGCGGAGATCACAAAAAATGCCTCAAACTACCACCACCTGACAGAACTCTTTGCAGAAAAGGAAAGCACAGAAACCGCGCTGGATGAAAAGATGGAGCGCTGGGTCTATCTGAATGACCTTGCAGAGAAAATCAAGGCACAGAAAAAATAACCGCCCCAAATTCCCTCCTCGTGCTAACGCCCCTTTACATGGCATCCATATTAACCAGATAATAATCCCGCTGCGAAATCACCTGGAACCCGTTCTTCTGGTACAGACGGAAGGCGGTTTCGTTGCGGCTTCCCACCTGTATGCGCACCTTTTTTTCATCTGCCCCGGCACATTTTTCCTGTACCAGCCGGATGATTTCCTTTAGGAGTGCCTTGCCAATCCCGCGTCCCTGGTGGTCGCCATCCACAGCAAAGTCAAAAACATAAAAGGTCTTCTCCTCTTCCTCAAGCGCAAAGAGTCCAACCATCTCTTTCTTCTGCCATGCCACATAATAAATGCCATCTCTTCCACACACTTCGCTAAGCCTTGCTGCTGCCTCCTCCTCGCCCATTGAAAACGCACCGGCAAGCAACTGCGCTGCAGCAGCTTCCTCCTTCTTTTCCAACCGCTTTAATATCAATGCATTTGTTGGCATCAACTGGTAAGAATATTTCCATTCCATCAGATACTCAGAATGGGAATAAGAAAAATAACCCTGTTCCGTCATTTCCTTAAAGCCTTTTGACTCGCGTGGCTCAAAAACATAGTAACCCGTCCCGATTTCCGCCTGCTTCATTTCCCTGTACACTGCGGTCATCAGCTTTTTGTACATAGTCCGCTTCCGGTACTGTGGATGTATATACGAACAGATCTCCGCCGTAGAATCCGGCATACGGTACATAATTACAAAACCGGCAAGCAAATCTTCCTCATAGCAAAGAAAATATGTGGGAAATGTCCCTGCTTCCTCATCGGCTGTCAGAGATATCCCACCCTGTATTTTATCCTGCTCCCTGCATAAATTCTCAAGGGCGCGCACTTCCTCCCGCTGTCTGCCATTCAATTGTGTCAATACCTTCATTCGCAGCATATATTCCCCTCATTTCTCTGATTCTTTTATCCCCTGCCAATCTATCTGCGCATAATAGCCCAAGACCTGAAATATTATTGTCAGCGTTTCCCTAAATCCTTTCATTCCAGCAAAATATTTGATAACTGCGCAAAATCTGCCAGTGTAAGCATCTCCCCACGTACTGTCACAGACAATCCCATCCGCCCCAGCGCGTCTGAAACCGCTTCCTTTGATACCCGTTCCCCCGCGCCATTAGCCAGGGCATTTACAAGTGTTTTCCGCCTCTGGTTAAATGCCGCGCGGATCAGTGCAAACATAAAATGTTCATCCACAGCAAACACCGGTGGTTCTTTGTGCAGTGTCAGCCGTATAACGGCTGATGCGACATTTGGTCGTGGTATAAAACAATTTTGTGGTACATTCGCCGCAATATAAGGCTTTGCGTAGTACTGTACCGCAAGCGACAGGGCACCATAATCCTTTCCGCCCGGTTCCGCCTGCATCCGGTTTGCAACTTCCTTCTGCACCATAACGGTTATATTTTCAAGTGGTACATGCGCCTCAAACAACCCCATAATTATTGGTGTTGTAATATAATAGGGTAGGTTCGCCACTACCTTAGCTGGCCTTCCCCCATTCCTCTCTTTTACGAGCTGGTTAATATCGAGCTTTAAAATATCTTCATTGATCACTGTTACATTGCTGTAATCTTTCAGTGTATCCCCTGTCAGGATCGGAACCAGGTTACGGTCTATCTCAACCGCCACAACATCCCGCACCCTCTCGCACAGATACTGTGTCATCGTACCAATACCGGGTCCTATTTCAATTACCAGATCCTCCTCTTTTATCCCCGCTGCCTCGACGATTTTCTCAAGAACCCGGGAATCAATCAAAAAATTTTGTCCAAACTTTTTCTGAAAAACAAAATTGTATTTATTTAATATTGCAATCGTATTTTTCGGTTCTCCCAATGATGCCATATAACTTCCTCCTACAGGCGGTACAGCCGCTCTGCATTTTCAGTTGTCGCGCGGATAACCTCCGCTTCTGTAATCCCCCTGATACGTGCAAATTCCCGCACAACAAGCGGTAAATTCAGTGAGGAATTGCGCTCCCCGCGGTGCGGCTCGGGTGCCAGATATGGACAGTCCGTTTCAAGTACCAAATATTCAAGCGGTATCTGTTCCACCACCTCGCGCAATCTGCGCGCGTTTTTAAAAGTCAGGACTCCACCCACCCCAAGGAAAAAACCCATCTTAACATATTCCCTTGCCATTTCCACTCCATAGGAAAAGCAGTGGATTACGCCGGTAAGGCGTTTTTTATGCTCTTCTGCATCCTTGTATGCCTGTCGGATTGCCGTAAGCGTATCCTCCGCCGCATCCCTGCTATGGATAATTACCGGCATATCCCGTTCCACGGCAAGACCAAGCTGTCTGTCAAACCAGTACTGCTGAATATCACGCGGACTGTCCCAGTGGTAATCCAGTCCGATCTCCCCGACTGCAACTACTTTTTCCTCCAAAAGCTGTTCCCCAATCCACAAAAAATCCTGCTCCGTAAGACCTGCGGTTTCCGTCGGGTGTACACCTGCCGCCGCATATACAAATGGATATTTTTTCGCGAGTGCAACTGCCCGCGCCGTACTTTTTAGCCCCGCACCCACATCGACAACCCTGCCAATCCCAAAGTTTAAAATATTTCCCAGTATCTCTTCCCTGTCCTCCTCAAACTGCGCGTCATCATAATGCGCATGGGTATCAAAAATCAGGCATGTTTCCCCTGCCTGCCCTTCTTTTTCTTTTAAATTTGGATTCTCATTCATATTCTAATACCTTTTTTAGTTTTTTTCAATATTTTTTCGTTTATTCTGACAATTATTTATCACTTTATCACCATTTTAACCCGACTATATTATGTCATCCCATTTTCTTTTGGACAGTCCCATTCCTCCATGTGCGCCATCCGCGGACATTTCATCTGAAAAACACCATCCACCATCCGGTGCACCAGACAGGCCACCGCCGTGTCCTCAAGACGGTAGAGAACCTCCTTTCCCTCCCTGCGGCTGCGGATAAAACCGCACTGTTTCAAATTGCGCAGATGATGGGAAACCGCAGGCGCACTCATATCAACCGCCGCCGCAATATCATTGACGCACTCCTCACTGTGACAGAGAATCCACAAAATTTTCAGCCGCGTTGCATCCGAGAGTTGCGCAAAAATATCCGCCGCCTCGCCAAAAGCCTTTTTTGAAGGCATAAACTCCAACAACTGCATCGTCCCATGCCCGTGGTCGTGCGGAATCATTCTCCGCTTTTCCGTCTGCTCCATAATGCCCTCCATTCATGTGTTCCCAAACATTATACCATTATTTTTCCTGTTTGCATAGTTCATTTTGGATTCGCATCCAATCCTGTCACTCACTACGTGACAAATCTCCATATCCGTTTGGTAGACACAGCAAACAGAAAAAGATATAATACCATTATAAGAAAAACAGCATATGCCCGGACTTCCCTGAAAGGAATTTTCGGGAGCCTGCGGACGGAAATTCCTTTCGCCGGTTGGTGAGAAAGTCCGGGCATATGCGGGACTTATATCAGCATATGCCCGGACTTCCCCTGAAAGGAATTTTCGGGAGCCTGCGGACGGAAATTCCTTTCGCCGGTTGGTG
>CAMWUU010000129.1 GCA_947177515.1 uncultured Lachnospiraceae bacterium | reverse complement strand
AAGTGCTTTATCCTGTGTGATATCGCCTGACTGGGAAGATGGCGTTTTGGTTGGCCCTGCTGCGGTTGATACAGGATCCTGCATCTCGGACTTTTTATCAACAATGCGCCCGTCAGAAACAGCAATATCGTATTCGTATTCCATTTCTATGGTATCGAACTCAATCTCATAGACTTTGATGCCGTTGTCATAATCGAGTTTGATTTCCAGATTAAAAATTTGGGAATCGGAAACCCCGGCATCCTTTTTCGCGATTTCAAGTGCTTTATCCTGTGTGATATCGCCTGACTGGGAAGATGGCGTTTTGGTTGGCTTAGCTGTAGTTGATACATGATCCTGCATCTCGGATTTTTTATCAACAATGCGCCCATCGGAAACAGCAATATCGTATTCGTATTCCATTTTTGCGGTATCGAATTCAATCTCGTAGACCTTGATACCATTTTCGTAATCGAGTTTAATTTCCAGATTAAAAATTTGGGAATCGGAAACGCCTGCGTCCTTCTTTGCGATTTCTAATGCCCGATCCTGTGAGATTTCACCGGTCTGTGAGGAAGATGCCGAGGTCGGCTTCGGGGTGGAAGCAGGTTTTGTCGGGAGTGGGGTGGAAGTTGCTTTTGGCGCGGAGGTTGCCGCCGGTTTTGTGGTTGCTTCCGGAGCAGGGGTTGCCTCCGGGGTAGTGGTTACTTCCGACAGGATGGTTGTCCCCTCTATAGTTGCTGAGCCTGCAGAAAGAGAATTTACATTTTTTTCCAATATTGTCCCGTCTGAAGCATCAATATGGTATTGATAAGCTTTTTGGGATGTCGCAAATGTTACGAAATATTGTTTTCCATTTTCGCCCTCTTCAAGGCGTGTGCGCATGTTATCCAGTTCGTCCTCGGAAACTTTTGCATCCTCGAAGGCAAGTTTTGTTGCCAGATCCATTGAAATAGATGTCCCAGTGTCCGTGTCAGATGCGGCGGACGGGCTGGTGCTGTCAGGCGTTGCAATCCCTGTTGTAGGGGATGGTGATCCGGCTACATCATCCCGCGTCCCACAGCCTGCAAACAGTGCTGAAAGAGAACAAGCTGCAATGAATAGAAATTTTTTTGCTTTCATAATTTCCCTCGTTTCTAAAGTCTGTTTTGTACTTGTGCCATGCCAGTATGGCGGCGGTTCCAGGATATAATATGCTATAATGATAAAAATATTTTACCACTTTATGCCCGGCTGTGCAAAATTAAAATTTTATTAAAAACAGGTATTTAGTTGACATTTTTAATAATTTCTGCCGCTAATTCCGGTTTATTCATTGTATAAATATGGATATCCGCAATACCGTTTTTCCTAAGGTCTGCAATCTGTCTTATGGCATAATCGACACCGGCCTGGTACATATCCTGCGGGTTATCGCCATAGGTGGCAATAAGCTGCGACAGGGCTGGCGGGATGCTTGCGCCGGAAAGGGATACTGTGGTACCGAGCTGTTTGGCAGAAGTGATAGGCATAATACCTGCATGAACCGGTAGTTCAATCCCCTTCTTTGTCAGTTTTTCCAAAAAATGATAAAAGAGGGCATTGTCAAAAAACATCTGGGTAATCAGGAAGGATGCCCCTGCTTTTTGCTTCTCTTTTAGATGATCTAGGTCGGCTTCTAGGCTGGGACTCTCGAAATGCCCTTCCGGATAGCAGGCTGCGGCAATGGTGAAATCCATATGTTCTTTGATATATCGGATCATTTCGCTGGCATATTCAAAATCCCTTGCAGCAAACTGCGCGTCCGTCATATCTTTAGGGCGGTCGCCACGAAGGGCAAGGATATGGTTGATATGATTCTCTTTCAGTTGCTTACAGACAGCAAGTAATGCGTCATTCCTGCATCCTACACAGGTCAGGTGGGCCAGGGCATTAATATGCAGCGTGTTTTGGATATAGGAAGCAAGTTCCACAGTGCTTTTGCTGCGGCTGCCACCTGCCCCGTATGTAACACTGATAAAATCGGGTTCAAGGGATTTGAGGGCGTTGAGGACTTCGTATGCCCTTGGGAATTCCTCTTCCTTTTTTGGGGGAAAAACTTCAAAGGAATACCCGTTTTTTTTCTTATTTCCTGTAATATGTCCAGCCATATCCATGCCTCCATCCTATATAATTTGCTGTTCCTTATGGTGGGAACCAATTCTTTATATGATTTTATCACAAAAACGGACAAAATTCTATGATAATCTGCTTTATTTTGTTTCTCGAAACCTCGATTCCCCGCCCGTATCGAAAGTAATCTGGTTCAAATTCCAGGGAAACAGGAAAAAATCCGAAATTCGGGTATTGAAAATAAGCAGGGGACAAAGTAATATAATATTTGGGAGGTTATCCACGGAACTAAAAACAGTGGATGACCGGACAGTCCCCAGAGGAATCACCGGGAGCAAGGCGGACGGGGATTGCTCTGCCGATATAGGGTAGTGGGAGGTCATCCACGGAACTAAAACAGTGGATGACCGGACAGTACCCAGAGGAATCACCGGGAGCAGGGCGGACGGGGATTGCTCTGCCGATATAGGGTAGTGGGAGGTCATCCACGGAACTAAAACAGTGGATGACCGGACAGTACCCAGAGGAATCACCGGGAGCAGGGCGGACGGGGATTACTCTGCCGATATAGGGTAATGGGAGGTCATCCACGGAACTAAATATAAGGAGGAAAAATGAGAACATATCATGTCGCAAAAACAGGCTCGGACAGACACGACGGGAGCGAACAGACCCCATTCCTAACCATAGGGCGCGCGGCGCAGACAGCAATGCCGGGGGATACCGTTATCGTCCATAAGGGAGAATACCGCGAATGGGTAAAACCAGTAAACAGCGGAATCAGTGATGCAATACGGATTACATACCGGGCAGCAGAAGGAGAAAAAGTCGTAATCAAAGGATCAGAAATTGTACAAAATTGGGAGAAAATGGAAGAAAATATATGGAAGGCCGAAGTATCAAACATTATCTTCGGCGGCTTCAATCCATTTGCCGAAAAAATATCGGGGGACTGGCTTGTAGACCCGAGAGAATACGATGTCCATCTGGGCGCAGTCTATTATAACGGGCAGGCACTTTTTGAAGCAAAGAACATGGAGGAAGTAAGAAATCCTAAGAAAAGGGAATATTCCCTGCTTGCCACCTGGGAAAACCGCAGGGAAGAAATCGACTTCCCGGATCACACGCTTCTTACTTGGTATGCCGAAGTAAAAGAAGAAAGTACCATCCTCTATGCAAATTTCGGTGGACATGACCCGAATGCGGGGCTGGTGGAAATCAATGTGCGGAAAGCCTGCTTTTTCCCAGAGCGCACGGGAGTTAACTATATCACGGTGCGGGGCTTTGAGATAGCACACGCGGCAACACAGTGGGCACCGCCGACCGCAGAACAGACCGGAATGATAGGACCTAATTGGAGCAAGGGCTGGGTCATTGAAGAAAACATCCTACACGATTCCAAATGTAGTGCGATAAGCCTGGGCAAAGAGGCGGGCACGGGACAGAACGATTATACAAGGACACAGAAGAAACCGGATTACCAGTATCAGATGGAAGCGGTATTTAAGGGTTTAAGCAAGGGCTGGAGCCGGGAACAGATAGGTTCGCATATTGTGCGTAACAATACGATTTACGACTGCGGGCAAACCGGCGTGGTTGGGCATATGGGCTGTATTTTCAGTCAGATTTACGGGAATGAAATTTATCGGATTGCGACCAGGCACGAATTTTGGGGGCATGAAATTGCAGGCATCAAGCTGCATGCCGCAGTGGACGTACAGATCCATGATAACCATATCCATCACTGTTCGCTGGGAACATGGCTTGACTGGCAGGCGCAGGGTGTGCGGGTAAGCCGTAATATCTACGATCACAACAACCGTGATTTTATGATAGAAGTCACACACGGACCTTATCTTGTGGACAATAATATTTTTGCATCAAACTATAATTTTACGAATGCTGCCCAGGGTGGAGCCTATGTGAATAACCTCTGCTGTGGCCTGATCAGCCACTATCCTGTACTTGACCGCCCGACACCGTACCATATGCCGCATTCCACGCAGGTTATGGGTGTGATCGGGGTTTATGGTTCTGATGACCGGTGGTACCAGAACATTTTTGTAGGCGGGAAAGAAGAACGGCCATATGGCACAAGTACTTACGATGGCGCTGCGCTTTCGCTTGAGGAATTCACTAAGAAAATCCGGGAATATCAGGGGGATGACCTAAGGGCATTTGTCGAAACAAAGCAGCCAGCATACATCCATCGCAACCTCTACTTGAAAGGAGCAAAAGCATTTGAAAAAGAGGACGACGCTGTATGCCTGACAGATTGGGAACCGGATGTCTGTGTGGAAATGGAAGATGGGGAAACGGTGTTAACCATTACGCTGCCGAAGGAGGTAGAAAATACACAGGGGAATGTGGCTCTTGACTCTGCCATGCTTGGAAACCCACGCATCACAGAGGCGGGGTATGAGAATCCGGACGGTTCGCCACTTGTTGTCGATGTGGATCTGCAGGGTAGGGAATATGGTGAGAGTGTACAAGCTGGACCGCTGCAATGTCTGAGGGCGGGGAAGAATGTTGTTAAATTGGGAAAATATGGAATAAAGTAATGGGTTGTTTTTATGTATATATATTATGTTAGAAGATAATTTGTTAGATGTATTATGATACGCTTAACTGTCTATACGGATTTTGAAAGATAAATTTAACCTGAACAAATAGATGTTCAAATAGATATCCACAAACATATGTGGATGGTCTGGAAAGTATGGGCAGTTTGGCAGACAGCACAGGGAATAATAGTTATTTTTTGGAAGGAAAGGGCGTTCACAGCAAGGAGAACGCCCTTTTTCTATGTTTTTTGTCCGTTTATTGGGGATAATGCCAAAATAGTATGCCAAAAGGTACGAAAAACGGGACAATTCCCACAAAGGGTATAAATTTCGTGAAATCAGGTGTAATCGGGATTTTAGTCTTGCAATCCTTTGGGGGAGGCAGTAAAGTTTGAAAGAAAAGCATTTTCAAACTGTTTGAAACAAAAGCATTTTCAAATTGTTTGAAACAAAAGTATTCTCAAATTGTTTGAAAGAAAAGCTTACTCAAACTGTTTGAAAGAAGTGTAGTTTCAAGTTCTTTAAAAGAGAATCAGGTCCAAACGGAAAGAAAGACGTTTTGCGATTTGAAAAAGTATAACGATAAAAAAATTTTCCAGCCGGAAAAGTCCGGTGGGAAGGGGATGCCGGAACTGGAATTTCCATAATTTGGGAATTTGTAAGGGTGAGGGCAGCGGAAAGGAATGGTGGTTTGCATGGATTCATTGTTTGTTTACCCTGCACCAAAGGGGGTGCCGATGCTGCGCGATTACCGTGTCAGGGTCAGGATAAAGGGGCAGGAGTGGAAGGAATTGGACACATATATGGCGAAGATTGATATGCATCATGTCCGCGAGGTGTCCGTAGCTTATTTTGATTTTAGCGGCAGGGTCGAGTGCGAGGTGGAAAGCCTGAAGGAAGAGATTATTACTGCGCAGGTGCGTCCCGTTGCAGCGGGGGTGGTGCTGGAACAGGAAGGCAATATAATCCGTTTTTTCCTGACAAAACCAACAAAACTTTCCGTTGAAATTAACGGGAACCGTTTTAATAACCTCCACCTGTTTGCAGGAGCAGTACAGGAAACAGATGAGGCAATAGCAGCAAAGAAAGAGCCAGGCAGGAAACGGGGAACCTGGCAGCAGCAGGAAACCCAAAAAGCCACGGTAATTGAACCGTCCGGGGAAGAACTTGACCTTAGGGCTGTGATTGATGCGGCAGGATTGAGCGGGGGCAGGCATACTGTCTTTCTTTCGCCGGGGCTGCACCGCCTAAAGGACAATATCTGCACGCTCCCATCCGACACAACCATCCTTTTGGCGGGGGGAACGGTTGTTATGGGAAGCTTTTTGATCGAAGGGCAGTGTAATGTGACAGTGGCGGGCAAAGGCATTATTTACCTTGGCCATGTAAAGAAGCAAACATTCCTGCGCGGTGTCGATATCCGATTTTCGGAAAATGTAAGTGTCGAGGGGGTTACTATTTTAAACCCGGCGCATTACAGTATCCATCTTGGTTCTTCGTCCAATGTCCTGATCCGGGATGTCAAGGCGTTTTCCTGTGAGGGCTGGTCGGATGGCATTGATATGATGGCCTGTGAAAATATCCGGATCGAGGATGTGTTCCTGCGCAATTCCGATGACTGTATTGCGGTTTATGGCGGACGTTTTGAATTTCCGGGAAATACGAGGAACGTTGTGGTAAAAGATGCGGTGCTCTGGGCTGACGTAGCACACCCGACGATGGTTGGGGTACATGGGGATGCGAAGGACGGGGGCAGTATTATAGAAAATATCAGTTTTGAGAATATTGATATTTTGGAACACCATGAACCGCAGGATGATTATCTTGGCTGTATGGCAGTTAATGTGGGGGATGGTAACACGGTGCGTAATTTAAGTTACAAAAATATCCGTGTGGAGCCTTTTGAGCGCGGTAAGCTTCTTGACCTGCAGGTAAAATGGAACAAAAAATACAATGACATACCGGGGCAGGCTATAAAAAATGTAGTGTTTGAGGACATTTTTTACAGTGGGGATGGGGAACATACTTCTGAAATCAAAGGGTTTTCACAGGAGCGCCGGGTGGAAGGTGTACGGTTTAAAAATCTGGTTGTCCGGGGAGTAAAGGTCAAAAAACCGGAAGACGGGAATATTCATATCGGGGAGTTTGCAGGCGACATACATTTTGAATAGTGAGGTACACGGGTTTGGACAGGCAAAAGGAAAGGATTTTAGAGCTTCTAAGGAGAACGGGCAGGAACAAGCTGTTTTTCTTAATATTTGCCGCTGGATTTCTTGCCGGAGCACTACTGCTGTTCCTGTCGCTTTTGCTGTACCCTGCGGTGGGGGTGGCCGGCGGCCTTTTTGTCTGTGCTGTGCTGGGCGCGGGCATGGCGTGGGCAGTTACGGTTATTCTTGGCCGTGTTGTAAGGGTTGTGCTTGACCAGGATAAAGAACTGGAAAAACAGCTTAACAACGTATCGAAAAATGCAAGACAGCATGTGCTTTTACAGCTTTTGCAGAGGGATACGGCGCAGGATGGGAGATTGCAGCAACTTCTTTTACAGTCGGGACTGGAATTCGCACAGCCCTATTTCTGCGTTGCCGTAATGAAGTTGGATGATTTCTGGCTGGCCAGCGAAGAATATTCTGACCGCGATATTGCGCTGTTTAAATTTTCGATGGCAAATATTGCGACGGAACTGCTTGGTAAGCGTATGGACGTTTATCTGGTGGAAAACGGAATGGATTACATGACCCTGATCTTAAACCTGAAAGAACTGCCAGGGCAGGGAGAACTGACGCAGATTTTTAAGGAGGCAGTCGGGCATGAGGCAGATTTTTTCGGGATTGGCTTTTCCGTCGGTATCGGCACGGCATCGGATGGTCTTTCTTCCATCAGCGAGAGTTATAATAACGCGCTGGATGCCGTGGAATACCGGCTTTTTTTCGGAAAGCAGTCCGTGACAGAGTATGATGGCATCAAGGAACAGGAGTCCGTCCATATGGATTACCCCTATGATATGGAGCAGGAAATCCTGCGCCATGCAATGCGTTTCCACAACCGCGTAAAAACCATGGAGTACCTGGATACTTTTTTGGAGCAGGTGGGGCATATCGCGGCGGAGGATGCAAGCCTATACGTCCATCAGCTCGGTGTTGCCGTGAACAGGGCATTGCGCCAGGCGGACAAGATACAGGCGAACCATCTTTACAGTATGCGCGAGTTCTCCCGCTTTATGGATTCCCTGCCAACTTTAAAGGAAAAGCAGAGGCAGATCAAAGCGACGCTCGACGAACTTTTTACGGCGACAGCGGAGGATGCCGGGCGCAAGAAACAGGGCATTGTCCAGAAAGTGGAAGATTTTGTAAATGAAAATTACCAGAATCCGGATATCACATTGGAGGATATGGCGCAGCATGTGGGACTTTCCTCGAATTATATTCGTCGTATTTTCAGGGAGCAATGCGGTTACTCCCCGATGGATTATCTGGTAAACCACCGCATCCATATGGCGAAGGAACTGTTGAAAACCACCGACCGGACGGCGAGGGAGATCGCGGGGATGGTCGGGTATTCCAATACAAAATATTTTTACAGCCTGTTTAAAAAACAGACCGGCTACACCACCTACGAATACCGGAACAACCCGCATGAGTCGTGATCAGGCTGTCTGTGTTTTGAAGCCTAAGTTCCGGATAGCGGTATGGTTGGAAGTATGGATATGGAATGGAATGGTACTAAAAAAGGAAGTGGCTCTGCCCTTCCTTTTTTAATTTCTTGTGTCTTAAAATAGGAAAAAATAGAAAAATTTCCTATATTTTGGAGTACAAAATCCGGAACCAAAAAGGGTTTAAAATTCGGGACAGATAGAGTTTTTATGTATAAAATCGGGAACGGAGCGCCCCGCGCCACTATTTTGGGCTTGTGGCAAAAGACAAAGCCTGCGAAAATAAAGGCAGGTCAGAAACGCAGTCAAAGAAACCGTTTTGAAGGGAAGTTGTTTTAAGACCGGATCAACAAATCAGAAAAAGAAAGGAGAGGGTGGTACGTCTTATGGATGGGAAAAAGTTTAGGATTCAGATGGCAGCAAGACGCAAAATAAAGACAACCGCCATTTTATTGTGC
>CAMWUU010000128.1 GCA_947177515.1 uncultured Lachnospiraceae bacterium | reverse complement strand
ATACAATACTTTGTCAGAATATTCAACAAGGTATGCCTTGCAAAAAAGGTCTTTGTAAAATCAATCAAATCAGGAATCACCCGGTTGCCCGCATCCGCCCAAAAGCTGGTAAATTCAAAACTATTACTTGTCCTTCCCCTTTTTAACTGAGTCGAAGATGCATCCTTAATCGCATGGAATCTGGTACTATTGGAATAATACTTTGTATTTGTCCCGTTGGAAATCACAAAAATCTGGACATATTCAAACAATCCGCTCCCTGCCCAAAAAGATTCTCTCTGATAACGTTCAATCTGGTTAAACGCCTCCCGGATCGCTACCCCACGCCGCTTTAACTCAACATGAACCAGGGGCAGACCATTAACCAGAATGGTAACATCATACCGGTTATCTTGCTTCGCTCCCTGTCCAGTTCCTAGAATATACTGATTTATAACTTGTAAACGATTATTATGGATATTTTTCTTATCAATCAACAGGAGATTCTTTGTTGTCCCATCCTCCCTCTTAAAAGCTTGGACAAAATCCTCCTGAATCTTTCTCGTTTTTTCTAAAATATGTTCATTTGGGTTTGCAAGCACCTCACCAAAAAAACGGCTCCATTCCTCCTCAGAAAAATGATAATTATTTAGTAATTCCAACTGTACGCGCAGATTAGCAATCAAATCTTTTTCCGTATGGATGGGAAGATAAGTATAGCCCTGTCCACACAAAAGACGAATAAACTCTTTTTCCAGTTCTGCTTCGCTTTGATAATGATCCGAATGTGTCCTGACTGGTATATATTCCGTTACAACGGTATTTTCACTGGTTTCTGCAACAATATTAAAATAGGACATGGTACTTCCCCCTTGTTTATCTTCTATTCAAATATTACCCGTAATATATTTATTGTTATAACATATATCAAAATTGCCAAAATAATCTATCTTCCTAAAATACTTTCATTCCTTTATCCATGATTCAATATTACCGTTTTCTTCATCTTGCAGCATACTCCATACATACTCAGGTGACTCCGCGTATAATCCTGATTCTCTGTCCTGCAATAATTCATATATCATAGTATTAAGTAATTTTTTTAACGCTTCTCTGCCAGAGCACTTCCATACTTCACTTATGCGATGCACTAAGTAAAGGGAAATAGTCTGTATGGATTTATTAATATTTTACACTCGTTTTTTCATCCTATAATCTTCTTCTAGCTATATTCTCCGTACGACTTTTCTATGAAGTAGCATAAATCCCTCCTCCTAATACTTCCCCCTCTATTGCATCTATATGCACCCTCAAATCCTGCAAAATACCTTTTATTCCCATAGAATTATACTCTTCATAGCAGACATCAATATAAGAAAGCAAATCATATTTATCCAAGAGTTCACTTACTTCACAAAAATCCATATTCCATTCCTGCTTCATACCATTTACAATGGTTATTTGCATATTTAAAACATAATCGTTTCTTGTCATCACGGCACCTTCACATCATCCATAGCATAATTTTTGAGTCCCCATATCTTTAGATTGCATTTTCCTGTATTTTAATATTTTCTTCCTTTATATTATGGATAATCCAAACACTTTTCTATATGCATATATATTACATTTTACTCTTTGCTGGTACTTTTTTCTAAATCCTGCTTCTTCTCCTATTATGCTACTTCTTCAATCAGGGATAAAATATTTATGGGCTACACTCCATTCCTAGTTCATATATGTAACTTTATTGGCGTTTCGTTATTATAATGGTATATTTACCATTCTGGAAAAGATAGCAATTTATCCCGGTAATACTCATATTGTTTTCTGCGTGCTTCAATTTCAGCAGGCAAACCAATATTCACGTCATTACAAATAGATTCAAAATTATCCAATACATCAACTATTTTGTTTTGTATCTCTAAATCTGGCAATGGTATTTCTATCGATCCAATATCTGGTAAACTCGAATGTACTACTTTACTTTTAATTTTCCCTTTGCTTTTTTGTTTTTGTGCATTATAAGTTGATAAGGCATAAGATAAATATTTAGGATTTTGTTTGTGCTTTAAAACAACAATATCTCCGCCTGCCAAACATTTATCGTTTCCCACATACGCTGTTGATTTCGCTATATCCTCCACACTCTCTCCAGTTATGGCAAATAATATATCCCCATATTCAAAATATTTAGGACTTTCAATATTTTCTAATCTTGTACGTGATTTACATTCATCAAACCAAATATTATATGTTGTATAAATTTCACCATACCGCACACACGGAATTCCCCCTTCTGTAATCTGTTCTCTGGTTATTCCAGAACCTCTATAGATATCTGTTGCAATATCTTGCAGTTTTACTTTAGGTATAGAAATATCAAATTCAAGCAAACGATCTCTATAATATTCATACTGCCTTTTTCGTGCTGTAAGTTCTGCCAAAAGTTCAGCTATAAGTTTTATAAAATTATCCAAAACTCTTACGATTTCTATTTGTACAGGCATTGGAGGAACTGGGATATATGTGTCTAAAAGATATTTAAAATGCCGCTCATAATTATTACGCCTCTGGTAAAAATTGCAAATCGTATAATATAAATACTTCACCAATATATTATTTTCATCAGTTTTCAAAATTTTCAGTCCATCTGCCCCTTGCACAAATGAAAAATCAATATACTTTATATGTTCACTATGATCCCCAAAACATACATAATTATTTAAAGGAATATTTTTGTCAACTATGTCACAGTATCCGGAAATAAGTTCTTCTTCTTGTGATACTATAGGGATAATTCCTGATCTTTTGTAATCATTTCGCTTAATTTTTATAGATGGTGTAACTATGACTATCACTTTTGAATTTATCAAGTGCCTAATATCTGTGTATTCCATCCCATTCGGACATAATTTCAACATCAAATCTTTTATTTTATCCATCCGCTCACCTTAGCTTCCACACTATTCTTGTCAATCTTCATCTACAGTCCATATCCCCCATCTCAATCTTTGTATTCTACTTCATAATATAGTAAAACTTATCTGCTATTTTTTATTTCTTACATATCAATCCATATTTTTCCCGCTTAAATCTCTAAAAAACTGCTTCTGAAAAAATCTTATCTTGATAATTTTATATTCTTCGGCTTTATCATACTTCAATCTCCCCAATAATCTTATCAATCTCCGCCCTTAACACATTCTCCCTTGCCACAATCTCTGCAATCTCCGCATTCAACTTCACTATATCCACTACCTCTCTCGTATCCTCCGCTTCTACATACGTACTCACCGAAAGATTATAACCATTTTCAACAACTTCTTCATAATCCGCCAAATGAGAAAAATGCTTCTTCTCCATCCTCGCAGCATAGGTATCCACAATATTCTTGATATGTTCCGGCATCAGCTTATTATTATTCGTAACCTTCACGCACTCACCCGAAGCATCAATAAAAAGTGTTTTATTATCTTTCTTCCCCTTCTTCATCACCATAATACAAGTTGCAATACTGGTTCCAAAGAAAAGGTTGCTAGGCAGTTGGATAATACAATCAACAAAGTTATTATCAACAAGATACTTCCTTATCTTCTGTTCCGCTCCTCCCCGGTACATAATCCCTGGAAAGCATACGATTGCAGCGACTCCATCCGCTGCTAACCATGATAAGCTATGCATAATAAACGCCATATCCGCTTTGCTTTTTGGCGCTAATACACCGGCAGGTGCAAAACGCGGATCACTGATTAAAAGAGGGTTCTGATCCCCCGCCCATTTAATAGAATATGGAGGATTAGAAACAATCAGCTCAAACGGCTCATCGTCCCAGTGTTGTGGCGCAATTAAAGTATCCTCACAGGCAATACTAAACTTATCAAACCCAATAAGAAACATATTAATACGGCACAGATTATAAGTTGTAATATTGATCTCCTGCCCGTAAAAACCGTTCCGTATCGCCTCCCTGCCAAGCACCTTTTCCGCTTTTAAAAGCAGGGAACCAGAACCGCAGGCTGGGTCATAGACTTTATTGATTTCTGTTTTCCCCACCGTCCCCAACCGCGTTAAAAGTTCCGAAACATCGGCAGGTGTAAAAAATTCCCCACCAGATTTTCCGGCATTGCTCGCATACATCATCATCAGATATTCATAGGCATCGCCAAAGGCATCAATGTCATGATTCTTTACATCGCCAAGATTCATGTCTGCCACGCCATTTAGCAATTTCACCAATTTCTCATTGCGTTTTGCCACGGTCGCACCCAGTTTATTGCTATTCACATCAAAATCATCAAACAGTCCTGCAAACTGGCTTTCCGCAGAACTGCCCTTTGCTGATTCTTCAATATGCCGAAATACCCGTTCCAAAGTTTCATTTAAATTTTCATCCCTGGGAGCATTCGCTCTCACATTACAGAAAAGTTCGCTGGGCAGGATAAAAAACCCCTTCGTTCCAACCATATCTTCTCTTGCTTCTTCTGCCTCTTTATCTGAAATACAGGCATAGCGAAATCCTACATTCCCTGCTGCCTCCTCCCCCTCGTCAATATAACTGCAAAGATTCTCCGACACATAGCGGTAAAACATTGTCCCAAGCACATAGTTTTTAAAATCCCATCCATCCACCGCACCGCGCAATTCATCCGCAATCGCCCAGATTGCACGGTGCAGTTCTTCCCGTTCCTGTTCCTTCTTATGATCTGGTATCATTTCATTCTCCCTTATGTTTGATCAAAACAAGTTTCTATAAATTTATAAATAAACACAAATATCTATCTACACCAATACACAGATTGCATATATAATATACACAGTTAAAAATTTCAAGCCAATCACATGGTAAATATACACATCGATGTAACTCACATATATAACATAAAAACATGGATTTTAAAAAAGCCCGCTATTTTATTAAAACAGCGACCAACTCAACATAATTTTTCCACCTCATTTTTATACGCTGCCAACGTCCTATCATCAAACAGCACCCACTCAACCATATCAATCACATCGGGGAACTGTTCAAGGAAGCGGTGAACTGCCCTGACCGCTTCCCTTGCAGCCTTTTCCACAGGATACCCAAATACCCCCGTTGAAATGGATGGAAAGGCAACCGTGCGGATTCCGTTCTCCTTAGCAACCTTCAGCGAATTAAAGTAACAGGATGCAAGTTTCTCCTGCTCTCCATTGGAACCACCACGCCAAATAGGTCCAACCGTATGGATCACATAGTCGCACGGCAGATTGTAACCCTTTGTTAATTTAGCTTCCCCTGTCGGGCAGCCGTGAAGTGTCCGGCACTCTTTTAAAAGCTCCGGTCCCGCTGCCCTGTGTATTGCGCCGTCCACACCGCCTCCGCCGAGCAGGCTCTCATTCGCCGCGTTGACGATTGCCTGCACATCTGTTATTTTTGTAATGTCACCCTTTACTGTCTTCAACATATCTTTATTCCTTATATATTTTTACTATCGCACCACCTAATTTATTGTATACCATTCCTTACAGACGGACTAACCCCTATTTCATTCCTTCCCCTACTTAAACTCCTCTAACATCTTCTCAAGCTCTTCCACCGATTTACCCTTCAACTCTTCATCCTGCTTATTAGCAAGAATTTTCATTATCTTCTGTTTCTGTTCCTTTCTCTCCTTCGCCATCTCCGCCTCTTTCTTCTCCTCTAGCTTCACCGCAACAATATACTTGATAATCCCAATCCTTACCGCTAATTTCTCATCCTCCTCGGACTTAGTTTCAAGGAGGCTCTCCTCCTGCGCCCGCTTCACCTCCGCATTCAGCAATTTATAAATCTTGTCGAGTTCCGTAACCGGCAGATCCCACAAATCCTCAACCGTCGCCTGCCCCTTATATGGAAACCTCATTTTCTGCCTGCTCGCTTTGATAAACATTTCTTCACTATTCATATTTAAACCTCCATTAAAAAATATATATTTTATAACTTTCCTTACTTCTTAATCTTTCACATTCTGCTAATCACGATTTTATATGCCAGTACCAAGCAACTCCATCTTTCGTTCCATATAACGATATAACGTTACCCTTCCAGCACCGGATTATAAGTAACCGCCAGCATTTGATAGAATCCATGTTTATTTCCTGTATACTCCCACCCTTATTTCCTACTCAAAATCACACACCTTAATCTTTACCATCAGCCGCCTGCCCATCCGGTCATACATCTCAACTGCCGGCTTGCATACAATCCCTTCCATATTTGCTGTCCCGATGGTGGATTTCGGCTTAGTCTTAATATACTCAACCGCCCCGGGAAGATCCCCCTCATAAACAATCGGAACCACATCAATCCCAAATGTCTTTGCGATATCCTCCACTGCATCGCGCTTCATCCAAAGATTCTTTTCAGGAAGATAAACATCAAAAAGGATAAAGGAAACATCTTCCCGATATTTTCCGCCGCCTTTCTGGATTCTAGGTCCGTAGCCCTCACCAAAGAGTATTACCTGCATCTGCCCAAATTTTTGCTCAAATAATTCTTCATTAACCGTGCCGCCAAACATTTCCTTTAGTTTATCCATCAGATGCTCCGGAATCTGCGCCCGCTCGGTTCTCCCCTGGTAAGATACGCCATGGCCATCCCAGAAAATTCCAATATTTGTTCCATCAATTTTTTCCGTACCGACCCACTGGTTATCTTTGAGATATTCCACCGTTTCACTGCGAAATTTGCCCTCAATCAGCTTTTTTGTCCCATCCACATCACGCTCAAATATCGTATCAATTTTTGTGTACTCCGTCATTTTTTATCTTCCCTTCCGACTATTTCTACAAGCCATTAAGGGCACTGCTAAAACTTCACCCTTATCACTCTTTCACTTGCCCCTTTTACTTTTATCAGCACATCATTTCTCCTTGTCGTCGAAAACCCGACACCGGACAACTGGTCATCCGCATTCTCCACATGCATTCTTGATCCAAGCGCTTCAAAAACCCGTTTATGCTCCATCAGTTCCTCAATCAAATATTCGTTAAACATCCCGTTTGGCATCTCATCGTTGATACAGTCCTGCAGTAGAAAGAAATAATGTCGGTTCCCGATCCCGTCCTGTTCATCCCAGTAATTCGGCGAATACATTACAACACTTACCGGAACGAACTGATTCGTTTTTACCCCCCACAACTCCCTTACATTAACATTGGATGCGAGCAGCCCTTTCATCTTAAAATTCTCCCCGTCAAAGGTCACTTCCGCAACTGGCACCTTCTCATTCTGCCGCAGTTCTTTCGCATAGTCAAACTGGTAAATATTTCCATCATATTCCAGTTCTGCGCGAAAACCATTCTTGCCGCCACGGTTGGTATACTGATGGACAAAAAACTGATATTTTCCCTTATCCATCGTATCCTTGCTTGCCCAGGTAATATTCTCCACCGCCGGGCGGTTTATCTCCGGATTGATAATATCCACATCAAGTTCGCCCCTGGTACGGCTTTTTTTGTGGTTAAACATGATTTCCTCACCGCTTGGCTCCAAACAATGCGCGTCAAGATCATTGCGATCCCAGTCACCCATATCGTTCCACTGGATGGAGAAACGCAGGACACCATCCACTGCCCCGCCGGCGGATTTCACATTCTGCTTGATAACACTGTCCGCAATATTCCCTGAATACGCCCAGGAAAAACCGTTATTCCACTTAAACATAACCGGCGCGTCCGGATTCTTCGGGGCAATTAGCGAAACCAGATTGGATTGGTGCCGGTTTTCAAGAAAAAGTTCAAGTTCCCTCGCTGTTGGCAGCACGTTTTTCACGAAATTTTCCGCGCTTACTTCCTCGACCTTGGAAAATTTCTTAACATCAATGGCAATCTCCTTCTCCATAGCCGCAAACACATCGCCCACATCAGAAATACGTTTTTTTGCATCCCGGTTGGAAAAAAGAATATTGTTGATAGAAATATCATCAAGCGTTGCAAAGCGGCGCTCTAAGGACGACATATAGCCCAATTCCTCAATCTTTTTCTTTGCATCTGAAAGCATCTTCTGGGTAAAAATTGCTTTTGGGCGCTTGTAGTTTGACGGGGCAACAATCTGCTCATATTTTTTTACTGCCTCATCCAGATCCATGCCCTCGCTCAGATTGACAAGCAGTGTCCCCATACTGTGGTTGCGGATTCTTCCAACCGCAGCCCCAGCCGTAGCGGACATCTTCCACAAGAAGTTTTCTTTTTCCTCCCCACTTTGGATCTTCTTATAATCATTCTGATATTTTAAAAACTGGTTTAGGACTCCTTTCCATTCCTCTCCCCGGTAAAGGGAATTTTGTGATATCAGTTCTAGAACTGTTAACACACTCTCTTGTGTGATCTCTTCAAGCGACCTTTTAAATACGTTTTTTGTATCCCGGAAATTTCCCTTGACATCGCCCTTTGAACGTCCTTTATCGAAAACAAATTTATCAGGAAGGTTTAGATAAAAATGCTCATACGTTTCCACTTTCCCATCCGCATGCTGCCCAAAATTCTTGTCCGTTCCGACCGTTTTCTCCTGGCCTACATAAACATCGGTTACTGCATGATTCTTCAAATAGGCTGATAATGCATCCGCTACCGGCTGGAATGTTGTATCGCCGATATTTAGATCCCATATTGTATGTATCTTATTGTTTTCGATTGTAACACAATTTCCGATGGTCTTGATAAAATGCCTGCAGCAACTGCAATCATACTGCCTGCATTTCCGATAAATCTCGTTTGTCCCCGCCGGAAAACTATCAAGATAAAGATTCCAAAATTCATCCTTATCTACCGCCACTTCAAACAAATGCGACCCATCCTTTGCCATC
>CAMWUU010000127.1 GCA_947177515.1 uncultured Lachnospiraceae bacterium | reverse complement strand
TGGTAATCTGTATGTTTTCTGGATGTTCGGCTTCAGCAGAAAATCCATCAGAAGGGCAGCCAGAAGAAGAATTGTCAGAAGGAACGAATGGGGGAAATGAAAAAGCAAAAGAAGATTTTCCAGATATAATGGAAAGTGATAAAATCTCTAATAAGGGGGATGGAGCAGAAACGGTAAAGGTAAAAGAGGATGAAAATAATCTGGGAGAAAAGGTAAGCGATCAAACTACGGATATTACTTTTGAACTTCTCGATCATTACAAGGAAAAAAGTATCCCGTCCGTTTATACACAGGAGAATGAAAACGAGTTTTATTGCAACGTTCTTTTAAACCAGGACAATGAAATCGAATATTATACAGCCGCCAGGGAAGAAGATGGTTATTACATATGGAGATACACCTTGCGGGAAGGGGTAACAAAGGAGGAGGCGGATGGGAATCCGGATTTCTGGCTTTATAAGAAAGGAATTGCCTGGGAACGTGAGCCAGTACTGTGGTTAGAGGGGATTAAGGCGGAAATTGACCAGGGCAGGGTATTCTTTGTACGAGGGGAAGATCAGAATGAGTATGCCTGGTATATGGGGAGTGGGGAGAAAGCGCATCTTGTAAAAAGAAATGGTGATTCGTATGTAGAAATCCCTCTTTCAGATTGGAATATTACTGAGCAGGCGACGGTTGCAGTATTGGCGAACGGAAATGTGGTTTCAGCGGATCTGGGGAGAGAATGCTATGTTTATAATCCAGAATATGGTAATTTGCTGACAAGCTTTAAATGCGGCTGGTACGAAAGCATCTGTGTCCGTGGGAATATAATCTATATTTCTACGCGTGGGGGAGCCTCTGTACAGCGATATGATGCAGAAAAACAGGAATTTCTTCCGGTTATTGAAGCGGCCTTTGATAATTCTGTCCGGATTGCCAGGCAGGAGGAGGATGTTTATGTCTGCACGCCGTCAGGGTTTTATCGTGCAAAAGAAACGGATGTCCGTTTTCAGAAAGTGTTGGAAGCGGGAACATTCCATTTTTCGAAATACAGTGGTGTACTATTAAAGTTCTTTGTAATTGAGGATGCGTTTTATATCGTATATGGAGAAGATAGGGTTATTATGAAAAAGTATTCCCCCGCAGGGGAGGAGGATGGCGCGTCAAAATATCTGACGATCTATTCATTAAAAAGTAATGACTTGATCCTCGATATGATTTCCGAATTCCAGGATCAGTATCCAGATATTGAACTGATTTATGAAACTGGGGAGGGGGCGGATGGCAGTGTCACCATGTCCGACCGTATCCGGGTACTGAATGCCAGGATTCTGGCAGGGGATGGACCGGATGTGCTGTTATTGGATGGGCTGCCGGTGGATTCCTATATTAAGAAGGGGATTTTGGAGGATTTGACTCCGATACTTGGTTCGGAAAAGGAAAAACTGTTGCCGAATATTTGGTCTGCTTATACGAATAATGAGGATAAAATCTATATGTTGCCATTGCGTGTTATCGTTCCCTTGTTTATGACCTCTGGACAAAGTCAGGAGAAGTATTCTGACTTGGAATCACTTGTCGAATACTCAGAAGCAGAGGGGGGAGTGGCTAATATATTAGGGTATTCGTATGCCAATATGTTACAAATCCTGTATTATAACTATAAACCCGATTTTATATTGGAGAATGGGATAGTGAACAGGGAGGCGGTTGACCAATTTTTCTCTTTAGTGAAGCGCTTTTGTAAATCGGAACAGATAACGGAAACAGCAGTTGGGACAACACCTTATTTGGAAGGGCATTCTTTAACGGGAACTCTTTTTGCAGAGGGGGAGGCAGACTTTGTTTTTCTTGCGGGAAGTGGCGCGTATGAACTTTCAATATATCCGGCTTCTGTGAAGGCAAGAGGAGGGGAATTGGTTGGCAACCATGGAATATTTATTCCAAATGGATTGTTGGGATTGAACAAGGTATCCGAAAAAAAAGAACTTTCTAGTTTGTTTATTAATTTTGCTTTTTCTTATGAAATACAAAACAGGGATGTTTCCCGAAACGGTTATCCTATTTATTCCAAAATATTGGATGAGTTTACACAGTTAGATCTTTCGCATCTGGAAAGATATAATGGAAAAACGACATTGCGCTGGTTTAATAAGGAGGAGTCCGCACAAATAATACAGATTGTAAGGGACGCATATCTTCCAGTTACAATTGATGAAAATGTATGGGAAATTCTTTTCGAGGTAGCAGGGAATTATCTCAATGATAAAAAAGGTTTGGATGAAAGCGTAGATGAGTTTGTCAGTCGCCTTCAATTATACCTATTTGAACAGTAAGGCTGCCGCAATCCCACTGGCTTTAGACGGTGGGTTAAGGTAACCAAAAGTCGCGGTTTGTGTTATACTTGTGTCATGGGAACAATGAAACAAGTTTTATGGAAATCTAGAAACAGACACAAGTATTTATTACAGTACCATATCTTTTTTGTATGAAAATACAGAAAGAAACCGCTGGTATTAAAACAGATATCGGATGATACAAAACCGCTTTCGTATGAGATAGGTTAGAAACATCCTGTAATTATCAGATATATGGAAACGGACAAAGACCTTATCCATTCCATGATAGAAACAGAGCCAATCATGTCTGTCAGTAAACTTGTAAATCTGATGAGAAGTTACACTGCATACCATATATAGAGGGGAGCCATTTTTATAATTCCCGCTGATAAAATAATATATGGACTATACGATAGAAAAGGGGGGAAAGGAAAAGAAGATTGAATATGGATTTACGATATGTTTTAATGTTAGTTACCTGTAAGATGGAAGAATATTTAGCATCTTTATATTTTAGTACTATAACAGGGAGTTAAGTCGTTCAGAATATTTGCATGGAGTTGTAGAAGGAAACAGAAAGATATAGAAAAAACAGTCGATAAAAATCAAAAAAGACTGTACGAAAAGGATGATATTTGCTATAATATAGCATTTAGAAGGGTAAACCTGTAGGATAATCGAATCGTGGAGGAAGAATAAAAGTGAAAAAGTATATTATGCGCATTATATGTATTCTGATGGTAATCTGTATGTTTTCTGGATGTTCGGCTTCAGCAGAAAATCCATCAGAAGGCCAGTCAGAAGAATTGTCAGAAGGAACGAATGGGGGAAATAGTAAAACAAAAGAAGATTTTCCAGATATAACGGAAAGTGATAAAATCCCTAATAAGGGGGACGGAGCAGAAACGGTAAAGGATGATGAAAATAATCTGGGAGAAAAGGTAACCGATCAAACTATGGATATTACTTTTGAACTTCTCGATCATTACAAGGAAAAGAGTATCCCGTCCGTTTATACACAGGAGAATGAAAACGAGTCTTATTGCAATGTTCTTTTAAACCGGGACAATGAAATCGAATATTATACGGTTGCCAGGGAAGAAGATGGTTATTACATATGGAGATACACCTTGCGGGAAGGGGTAACAAAGGAGGAGGCGGATGGGAATCCGGATTTCTGGCTTTATAAGAAAGGAATTGCCTGGGAACGTGAGCCAGTACTGTGGTTGGAGGGGATTAAGGCAGAAATTGATCAGGGCAGGGTAGTACCGTTTCGAGGGGAAGATCAGAATGAGTACGCATGGTATATAGGAAGTGAGGAAAAACCGCATTTAGTTAAGAGAATGGATGATTCATATACTGAAATTTTTATATCGGGTTGGCGTGTTACAGAATATGCAGCAGTTGCCGTACTGGAGAATGGTTATATTGTGTCAGCAGATTTAGGAAAGGAATGTTTTATTTATAATCCGGAGAATGGCAGCTTGCTTACAAGTTTTAAGTGTGGCTGGTATGAAAGTATTTGTGTTAATGGAAATATAGTTTATATTACAACACAGGGAGGCGCTTCTGTTCAACGTTTTGATGCGGAAGAGATGAATTTTTTGCCGACAATTGAGGCATCTTTTGATGATTCGGTTCGGATTGCCTTGCAGGAGGAGGATGTTTATGTTTGCACACCAACAGGGATTTTTCGTTCGAAGCAGAATAGTAAAGCTTTTCAGAAAGTAATGGAAGGTGGGACTTTTTATTTTACAAAGGAGAGTGGGGTTTTACTGAAATTTTTTGTGTTGGAAGATGTTTTCTATGTTGTATATGGAGAAGACGGAGTAAGTATAAAGAAATATTTGCCGTCTGGGAATGAGGAAGAAACATCCCAATTTTTTACAGTTTATTCCTTGGAAAGAAATGATCTCCTTGTTGATTTGATTTCTGAATTTCAAAATCTGTATCCAGAAGTTGAATTGGTATATGAAACGGGGCAAGGGGCGGATGGGAGTATTACCATGTCTGACCGTATCCGTGCATTGAATACGAGGATTTTAGCAGGGGACGGGCCAGATGTTCTTTTACTTGATGGTTTACCAGCCAAATCATATATAGAAAAAGGAATATTGGAAGATTTGAGTCAGGAATTTATTTCTTTAAAGGATAATATATTGCCGAATATTTTGTCTGCGTATATGATAGGGGATAAAATATTTATGTTACCTTTGCGTATTACCGTCCCTATGTTTATGGTTTCCGGAGTGAATCAGGAAATTTATTCTGATCTGGAAGCGCTGGTAGAATATTCTGAAGAGGAGGGCGGATTAACTGGGGAAGCATATACATATGCTGACCTTTTTAATATCTTGTATTATAATTATACACCAAATATTTTATCAGATAACGGGCTAGTGAATAGGGAGGCTGTTTCTGCATTTTTTAGTTTAGCAAAACGTTTTTGTGAGTCAGAACGGGCAATGGAATCAACAGTTTGGGAAAGCAATTATTTGTCAGGAGATGTTGGGTTTGCATTGTCTTTCGCAGGAGGGAATGCGGTTCTCGGTTTCTTAAATGTAGATGGAGCTTATGAATTGGGAATTATTCCCGCGGCGGTAGAAAACAGAGGAGGGGAACTGGTTGGAAACCAGGATAGATTTTTTCCAAATGCGCTATTGGGGATGAACCACTTATCCGACAAAAAAGAATTGTCCCGATTGTTTTTACAATTTGTCTTTTCTTATGAAGCCCAGGAAAGGGTAGTGATTGGCAGTGGCTATCCGATTCTAACCAGGATAGTGGATGGATATAAACAGTTAGACCTTTCTGGTCGTTTTACAGGAAATAGTACGGTTGTTTTGCGTAATTTTACAGCGAAAGAATCTGCGAGGATGGTTGAGGTGGTTAAACGATTGCATACTCCTTTTACTGTAGAAGAAAGTGTATGGGAGATTATATCAGGTGTTGGGGAAGATTATTTAAAAGGAAAGAAAAACTTGGACGAAAGTGTTGATGAGGTTGTCAGCCGATTACAACTATATTTTTATGAGCAATAATAGAAATTTATGGAGGAATCTGAGATGAGTAAGGAAGAATTACTAAATTACTTTAGTAAATTTATGCTTTATGGAAATTGGAAACGGCTTGGTGTAACATTTAAGACCCAAAATGCAAAATATTTTTATGATGCGGGAACAACAAATGTTTTTGAATGTGAGGATAAGGAATTTAGTGTTGTAGATAATATTTTGCAACATTCCGGGCTTGCTTATTTAGAGGAAACGGGTTAATAACCCAAATATGAAATGGGAAATTGCAAAAAAGGGCTGGATTATGTACTGGCACATAGTGAGGAGCATATATCTATTATATTTTATGGTGGAGAACCGTTATTACAACTTCCATTAATGGGGCAGTGTATAGACTATGTATAAGAGAGTATATTTGTTTAAAATTACTTAACCTTAATTTTAAAAGAGGGCAAGTTCATGGGGCAACGGTGCTTTATAAAGTTTGTTTTTACTATAAATAAAGAATATGTCAGAAGGGAATTTATAAGAAATATTGGAATCAGGAGGATGAATGATTATGAATAGGTACTTTATACGCATTGTATGTATCCTGATGGTAAGTGGTTTGTTTTGGGGTTGTTCGGGTTCAGCGAAAAATTCATCAGAAGGCCAGCCGGAAGAAGAATTGTCAGAAGGAACCAATATGGGAAGGGATAAAACAGAAAAAGATTTTTTGGAAAAAACGGAAAGTGATAAAATCCCAAATAAGGGGGATGAAGCAGAAGCAACAAAGGACAATAAGAATAATCGGGGAGAAAAGGTAAACGATCAAACTACGGATATTACTTATGAACTTCTCGATCATTACAAGGAAAAGAGTATCCCGTCCGTTTATACACAGGACAATGAAAATGAGTCTTATTGCAATGTTCTTTTAAACCAGGACAATGAAATCGAATATTATACGGTTGCCAGGGAAGACGATGGTTATTACATATGGAAATACACGTTATGGGTAGGGGTAACAAAAGAGGAGGCGGACAGGAATCCAAACCTCTGGGTTTATGAAAGGGGCGCGGCTTGGGAACGTGAACCGGTTCTGTGGTTGGAGGGGATCAAGGCAGAAATTGACCAGGGCAGGGTATTTTTTGTACGAGGGGAAGACCAGAATGAGTATGCCTGGTATATGGGCAATGAGGAAAAGGCTCATCTAATGAAACGTATAGGAGATTCCTGTATCGAAATTCCAATTTCTAATTGGCGTATTACGGAACAGGCGGTGGTTGCTGTGTTAGAGAACGGAATTATAGTTTCAGCGGATGCAGGGAGAGAATGTTTTTTATATAATCCTGAAAATGGGGAACTGCTAATAAGCTTTCAAAGTGGTTGGTATGAAAGTATCTGTGTAAAAGGAAATATAATTTACATTTCTGCGCCGGGAGGTAACTCTGTTCAGCGCTATGATGCAGATAAAATGGAATTTTTGCCAATGATTGAGGCCGGATTTGATAATTCGGTTCGAATTGCCCTGGAAAAAGATAATGTTTATGTCTGCACTCCGACGGGAATTTTTCTGGCGAAGGAAGGAGATACAAGTTTTCAGAAGATAATGGAGGCTGGAACTTTTCATTTTGCGAGAGAAACGGGTGTATTGTTGAAATTTTTTGTGGTAGGAGATACTTTTTTTATTGTTTATGGTGAGGATGGAGTAAGTATAAAGGAATATTCTCCGGAGGGGGAAGAAGAAAAGAGGATGGATTCTTTCGTAGTTTATTCACTTAGAAGAAATGATATTATTCTTGATCTGATTTCCGAATTTCAAAACCAATATCCGGAGATTGAATTAATTTATGAAACTGGAGAAGGGGCAGAAGGTGCTGTTACGGTATCTGACCATATCCGGGCACTAAATACGGGGATTTTGGCAGGGGATGGCCCAGATGTGCTTTTGTTGGATGGTTTACCTGCGGAATTTTATAAAGAGAAAGGAATATTGGAAGATTTGATTCCGAAGCTTGGTTCTGTTAGGGAAAATTTGTTGCCTAATATCCTGGAAGCATATATTACAGAGGATAAACTCTATATGTTGCCAATGCGCATTAAAATTCCGATGTTTATGACTTCCGGGCAACAGCCGGAGGTGTATTCCTCATTAGAGGCTCTTGTAGAGTATTCGGAACAAGTGGGTGGAGTAGGTAATATGAGGTATTCTTATCTTGATTTCTTGCAGATTTTTTATTATAACTATATGCCGGACATTGGTCTAGAGGATGGGATAATCAAGCGGGAAGCGATCAGGGAATCTTTAAGTTTGGTAAAACGTTTCTGTGAATCAGAACAGGTAACAGAGAAGCAGGTGTGGGGGACTTCTTATTTACAGGGACGGAATATAGATGGATATTTTGCAAAGGGGGAAGCAGACTTTGCTTTTCTGAATATGAATGGGGGATACGAATTGGGATCTTACCCCGCATCGGTAAGAGCAAGAGGTGGGGAATTGGTTAGTAATGGAACTAAATTTTTCCCAAACGCATTACTGGGAATTAATAAATTGTCCGGGAAAGATGAACTTACCCAATTGTTTATTGAGTTTGCTTTTTCATATCAGATACAGAGTAGATATGTTCCCTTATCGGGTTATTCCATTGATAGGAATACATTGGACAAGTTTGCGAAAATGGATCTTTCTTACATGCAGTCAGGGGATGATAAGATTGCCTTACAGTGGTTTACAGCAGAGGAGTCCGCACGTATGATCAAAATCGTAGAAGAGGCAGTAATTCCGGTTACAGTGGAAGAGAATGTATGGGAAATTATCTCGGATATTGCCGAAGATTATCTTGAAGGGACTAAAGGATTGGATGAAAGTGTGGATGGGATAGTGAATCGCCTGCAATTATATTTGTATGAATTATAAAAAAGATGGAAAGGAAAAATTGTTAGGCACAGACCAGAAATTATTAGTTTGATCGAATTAACCATTAAAAACAAGAATATTACAGATATATTTGCATAGTGAGGATGAATAATTATGAAAAAGTATATTATGCGCATTATATGTATTCTGATGGTAATCTGCATGTTTTCCGGATGTTCGGCTTCAGCACAAAATCCATCAGAAGGCCAGCCAGAAGAATTATCAGAAGGAACGAATGGGGGAAATGAAAAAACAAAAGAAGATTTTCCAGATATAATGGAAAGTGATAAAATCCCTAATAAGGGGGACAGCGCAGAAACGGTAAAGGTAAAGGAGGATGAAAATAATCTGGAAGAAAAGGTAAGCGATCAAACTACGGATATTACTTATGAACTTCTCGATCATTACAAGGAAAAAAGTATCCCGTCCGTTTATACACAGGAGAATGAAAACGAGTTTTATTGCAACGTTCTTTTAAACCAGGACAATGAAATCGAATATTATACAGCCGCCAGGGAAGAAGATGGTTATTACATATGGAGATACACCTTGCGGGAAGGGGTAACAAAGGAGGAAGCGGATGGGAATC
>CAMWUU010000126.1 GCA_947177515.1 uncultured Lachnospiraceae bacterium | reverse complement strand
TTGCTTTTTAATTCAGATAATATTTTCCAAACATCACGCCGGGCTTTTGCGTCAAGTTCAGTAGTCAATTCATCAAGGAATACCAATTCTGGGTTTGGAATTAAGGCAAGTACGATAAATAAGCGTTGACGTTCCCCGCCAGACAAACTTTTTACCGCATTATCAATTTTACCTCCTAATCCAAATTGTTCACAAAGTTTTTTCCAGTTGGCAGGTGCCTTATAAAGACAGGCAATTTCTTCACATAGTTCTGAAACTCTTATTTCCGGCTGATAATCGCCCTCTTGAAATTGAACACCGACATTCTCAAACAGGTGGTGCCTATCTTTTTTCGGGTTACACCCCAAGACCGATACTGTCCCACTGTCGACATTTTTTGTGCCTAAGATACATTCAATCGTCGTACTTTTCCCCGCGCCGTTTGCGCCAAGAAGCCCGTAAATGGTTCCACGCTTTACGGATAGACTAATTTTGTCTACTGCAAGCAGATTTTTGTAAGATTTTGACAACTGCTCCACAATGATTACATTCTGCATAATATGTCCTCCTTTTGTTTTTCGTGAGATAAGAATACCACCAATGAAAACATTGGTGGCAAAGTGTAGGGTTTATGAAAATTGGATTTTCATATCTTGCAACATATCCAAAATGGTGACTGCATTTTTTTCTGCTGCCCAAAATGATACGATTAGTCTGTCGCAGACAGAAATAATATCATCTGTTTGCTTTGGTGTGTTTAGTGTGGCGCGAATATCTGTATCGGGATTTTGGGATAGCTGTTGCAAAAGCCGCAGGATTGCCTCTAAGGAATAATTGGCATATCTTAATGATCGAATGATTTTTAGCCGCTGTATATCCTCATCCGTATAGATGCGATACCCGTTATTCCTTCTTTTTACTGTAAGTAAGCCGTTCATTTCCCAATTTCGAAGAGTATCCATAGAAATATCCAGTAGTTCTGATACATCTTTTCGCTTCAAATGTCTGGAATTTCCCCCATCACTGTTAGATAAAATCTGCTTTACAATTTCAATGGCTTCTTCTGCATTCCTGCGTTCCTGTCTGATTTGCTCCAAGTAGTTTTTTGTAAGAATAATTGCAGTATCAAAATCTTTTGTTGCTGATACCATAATCATCTGTGCGATTTTCTTCCTTAATCCGTTCTGCAAAATCTCTACTTGGAATGCAAGACGTATCAACTTGCATTGCTTTATATGAAATTCTGTAAATACACGATAACCATTTGATAGTCGTTCAGGCTTAGGTATCAGTTTAAGTTTTTCATATAATCGAACTGTGTTTGGGTGTATTCCGATGATTGACGCAACTTCCGAAGTTTTGTATGTGCTCATTCTTTCCCGCCTCCATTCTTCCCAAATATATCATGTCCTCCGAACATGCTTCCCTTCGGGGCATGAATCGCTCCATAGGGGTGAACACGATTCGCCAGGGAAAATCTCCTCCCTTTGGTCGGATGGCGAATCGGCACTGGTTATAATTTCAACAGACATTATACCATGTTCTTCGAACATGTTTCCCTGCGGGCATGCGCACCGTTCGCTGTGGAATTTTTTCTCCGCATTTTTGTGCGGTTCCTCTAATCGAAAGGTGAACGGGCGCTGGTATAATATCTGTCGATATTATACCATAGTCCAAAGTCTGGTGTTATAGTGTAGGGTTCCATTTTACCATAGAAAATAAAATTAGCAAGATTGCAATGTTTGGTATTAAGATTTCTTATACTTCCCCATAGTTAGGAATAAGGAAAACTTTTTTAAAGAATTATCTCAAAGACTTTTTTGTTTTGTGGATAAAATAATGATGGTATATTTTTAGTAGTTTTGTAAAAGAAAAAACGCTTCACACGAATATGAAGCGTTTTTAATAATATGTTGTTAAATTAGTGAATGGGACTTAATATTTCAGTTTCAGACGAAACGTCAATATATAATCTGCTTTATTTTAAACTTTCTGCATTTCAAGCTGTGCTGTCACCAGTTTATAATAAATCCCCTGCTGTTCCATTAGTTCATTATGCGTTCCGATTTCTGCGATACTATGTCCGTCGATTACCACAAGGCGATCCGCATCTTTCAGCGTGGAAAGCCTGTGTGCAATCGCGAATGTTGTCCGCCCGTTGGTCAGGCGTTCTAACGCCTTTTGGATCAGATATTCGCTCTCGGTATCAAGACTTGCCGTTGCCTCGTCCAGAATCAGAAGTTTTGGTTCATTTAAAATCGCGCGTGCGATTGCGATGCGCTGGCGCTCACCGCCAGAGAGAGTGAAACCGCGCTCCCCGACATAGGTGTTGTACCCGTCCGGTGTGCGGCAGATGAAATCATGCGCGTTCGCCATCTTCGCGGCGCGGATAACCTCTTCATAGGTCGCATCCGGTTTCGCAAATTTAATATTGTTTAGGATTGTACCAGAAAACAGGAATGTTTCCTGTAATACAACCCCGATCTGGGAATGGTAGTTTTCCAGCCGGATATCGCGGATATCCCTGCCATCAATCAGAAGTTCGCCATCGTCCAGTTCATACAGATGCATAATCAGGTTAATCATAGTGGACTTTCCGGTACCGGATGCACCAACCAGACCAATCATTTCCCCCGGTTTGATGGACAGGTTAATATCCTCAAGTACCGGCTTGTATGATTTGTAGCCGAACGTTGCGTGTTTAAATTCCACAGAACCTTTGATATCAAGGTCAGCCGCTTTTTCGCGGTCAATGATGCGCGGTTCCTGCGACATTACATCGTTGATACGCTCCACGCTGTTGACAAGGTTCATCAGTTGGCGCGGGAGGTTGGTCAGCCAGTTCAGGTACATATAAAGCATTGAGGTGTAGTTGATAAACTGTAATAATTCACCCGGTGTTTTTCTTCCGTTTAAAACATTTACCCCGCCGAAATAGGTGATCAGGTATACCCCGGCACCCATTGCGAACGAGAGCATCGGGAAGAAGATAGCCCAGAACACCTCATTTTTGCGGTTGATTTTGGCATAGGAATCTGCAAGTTCATTGAAATGTTTTGCCTCTGATGCTTCCTTTCCGTAGGATTTCACCACGCTCATGCCCGAAATCACGTCCTGCAATGAACTGTTTACATCGTCGTCTTTTTGCCATTGGCGGTGGAAACGGCGGTGGATGTTTTTCTTGAAGGCTGTTGATAAAATCAGTCCGAACGGGATAAAGGCAAATGAAATCAGTGCCAGTTTCGCGTCGAGGATTAGCATGTATATAATGTCAAATATAAAGATGACAATTATGGTAAACATATTGCAGAATACGTCTTCCATAAACATTTTAACGCGGTTTGTGTCATGTACCACGCGGTTCATCAATTCGCCTGGACGGCGGTCATTAATAAAGGAAAGGGAAAGTATCTGAATTTTGTGATACAGTTTTGCCCGAAGATCCTTGCTTAATGTTGAGCCGAGTTTTGCACACAGGTAGGCTTTGGTGATATTGAGTACGACCATGCTGATACTGAGGCCAAATATAATGCTGAGGAAAAAGTAGGCCTGCGGCAGTGTTCCCCTGCGGTCATGGAGCACATCATCAATCAGGTGTTTCTGAATTTCAGGGTTTAACAATGTGATCACTGCAGCGAGTGCCATCACACCAAAAATAATGGCAAGCTGCTTTTTGTATGGGGTAAGCATGGAAAGGAACTGTTTTGTTGTTCCTCCGCCCTGTCTGCTACAGTGCGGGCATTCCTTTGTGCCTGGAAGTGCGCGGTGGCATTTCGGGCAGGTGCGTTCGTATTCGTCGCTTGATACGAGGCTCATGTTTCCGGAAAGAAACATCATGAGTCCGCGCGCTACATAGGAAAAGCGGGAGAGATGTTTTCCGGAAAACCGGGCGAGAATGCGTTCTTCGCCGCCTGTTTTTACCAGGAAAAGCCCGCAGTCAATTTGCGGTTCACTGGCTACCTTTTCACAGTCGGACAGCATATACTGACTCTTGCGTGCGCCGCGGCTTAGTACAACAATGCGCTTGCGGGTTGCAACGATATAGGAATCATCGAGGAAATCCCCGCGCTCATCGATATCGAAGGGGACGCAGTAGCAGATTTCTTCTCCCGAGGGCAGCGCTAAGAGTGCCTGGTTTTCCGGGGACAAATCGTATTTTAGTATCATGGTTCCTCACATTCTGCCGTCGATGGACGACTTAATATTTTGGAAATTTTACAGGAACAGATCGAGCTTTTTCAATTCTTTTGCAGACAGTTTCATAATGTCCGGAATTTCAAAGCGGTTTTCGTCAATGTCTGAGATCAGGATGCGTGTTTCCGAGAGATGGACGACCGCATGTCCTCCCATGTTAATGGTGAAACGGCATGCGCCGCGGTCAGTGACGACTTCAAAATAGGCGTAGCCATACTCCTCCTTGATATTGACGATTTTTGTAATGATCGGCGTGAAGTAGCGCAGGTTTAATTGTTCTGTTAGCATCTGCGCCGTTTCTTTGGTGACATCTTTCATGTCTTCTATAATGCCGATTTCTTTGGAGTGTTCATCCGGTGTGCGGATGGAGATGTATTTTTCTGGGTCGGAGAATGGGAACATGCGGACAACCTGTACGCGGGGATGGAATTCTTCCCCGATGCGCACGCTGACGAAGCCGCCGTCCGTGCGTTTGAATTCCGCGTTGTCCTTATTGATATAACGGAGTTTTAGCATTTCCTCCGTTTCTTTTTCCATCTGCTCTAAGTTGAATTCTTCATGATCTCCGCCGCCGGGCGGTGTCTTACCAAATGGTGGCATGTTTTTGTTCCTCCTATATTTAGTTCCGCATAATCTGATACCTGCGCCTTATATCGAGGAAGGGATTTTCTGTCCGCACGGCTTCCAGAAAAGCCCTTCCGGCGCAGCTACCAGATTATGCTGATTTCTAAGTTCCGCATAATCTGATATCAGCGCCCTATATCGAGGAAGGGGTTTTCTGTCCACACGGCTTTAAGAAAAGCCCTTCCGGCGCAGTTACCAGATTATGCTGATTTTTTAGTTCCGCAAAACCCATAGGTTTATTCGATTCCCTTTAGGGCTAGAGCCTTGGTTTGAAGTTCCATTAGTTTGTAGTATGTCCCGCGCAGTTCGGTCAGTTCCGGCTGCGTACCTTCCTCGGTGATCTCGCCGTTGTCAATGACAACAAGGCGGTCAGCATCGCGCAGGGTGGAGAGGCGGTGGGCTATGGAGATTGTGGTGCGCCCCTTAATTAAGTAGTTGATGGATTCCTGGATGGCCTTTTCCGTTTCGGTATCCACGGAGGCGGTTGCCTCATCCAGAATCAAAATCTTCGGGTTTGCAAGGATTGCGCGGGCGATGGAAATGCGTTGGCGCTCGCCGCCGGAGAGTTCACGCCCGGCAGAGCCAATAATCGTATCATAGCCGTCCGGCATCCGCAGGATGAAGTCGTGCGCGCTTGCAAGCACTGCCGCGCGGATGATTTCTGCCTTGGTTGCGTTCGGATTGGCGTAAGCGATATTCTGTTCGACCGTACCCATAAAAATATAGGTTTCCTGCGAAACCATGGCGACATTGCGCCGCAGGTCGTGGAAGGCTAGGTCGCGTACATTGACACCGTCGAAATAAATTGCCCCTTCCTGTGGGTCATACATACGTGAAATCAGGTTGACGAGTGTGGTTTTGCCCGCGCCGGAACGCCCGACAATGCCGAGCATTTCGCCCTCCTTGATATGCAGGTTGATATTTTTTAATACTGGCTTGTTGATCTCGTAGCCGAAGGTCACATGATCAAGGACGATCTCGCCCTTAGGGGAAGGCATTGCGACTGGGTTTTCTTTCTCCTGCACTTCCGGGATGGCATCTAAAATCTCAAACATGCGCTGTGCACTGTTGATACTGTCCGACCACCAGTGGAAAATATGGGAAAAGAAATTCATTGGTCCGGAAAGCTGCCCAACATAGCCGACAAAGGTAATCAGCACGCCGAGATCAAAATTCGTGCCAGAGAGCACCAGGGCAACACCAATAAACCAGACAATCATGCTGGTCAGTTCCTGTGTAGTGGAATACAGGAATGTAAATTTGTTGTCAAAGCGGACAATCGCAAGTTCCGCATCTTTCATGCGTGAATTGTTTGTGGAAAAGCGTGTCAGTTCCCGCTGTTCCTGACCGAATGCCTTGACCACGCGCGCGCCGGTTAGGTTGTCGTTGACCTGGCTGTTTAAGGAGCGCTCAGCGCGGTGTCTTCTGCCGAACAAACTCCAAAGGTGAGGGCGCAGTTTCATACCAACTACCACGGAAATCGGCAGCAAGATGCAGGCAACGATGGCTAATTCCCAGCGGATGGAAAACATAACAATTAAAGTGGAAATAATTGTAAAAGAATGGATCAGTATGTATGGTGCGCCATCGATAAAAAAGCTGGTCACACGCTCCGCATCCCGCAGCACACGGGTCATCAGGCTTCCGGTCTGGCGGCTCTTGTAAAAGCTGATGGAGAGTTTGCCCATTGCACCAAAAATATCTTTTTTCAGGTCGCGCACAACGCTTGTGACAATCTGCGCTGTGAAAACACCCTGTAAAACCAGGAGTAATTGCAGCGACAGCTTGACAAAAAACATGGTTAAAACGATCAGTAATAGTGCCGTGACAAAACGCCCATCTTTAATTCCCAGTTTTGCAAGGAATGCAGAATCTTTTTCCAGAATATGGTCGTAGAGGACGGTTCCATTAAGATATGGCCATACTAGGTTGAGTGCTGCAATGCCGAGGAAACAGACTAACATAATTGCAAGTTTGGCGCGATACGGCTTAAAGTAGCGCAAAACCCGCATAAAGATTGTGCCTCGCTCCATGCATTTCGGGCAGATTTTGCGGTTGCGGTTCGGGTACATTGTACCGCATTTCGGGCAATATTCATCTTCCTCCTCTTCCTCCTGCATAAAATCCGGCTGCGGGTTTTTGATACGGTCAAAAGAGCGCACAAGCTGATGCATATTTTTCATATGCAGGTTGGAAAATGCGGCGAGAGCGTCGCCGTCATTTGCGATTAACAGACCACATGCCACCTGTCGTTCAATCTTTACGGATTCCAATTCGGTGATCGCAAGAAAGCGGAACGCCCAGTTTTGTCCGTAGTCCGTTTCCAGATCCCCTTTTTTGCTGTAGCCCTTAAAGGAGCGGACGCGCGAGGGATCAGGTGGGGAAGTGAGCAGACAGAGTTTGTCCGCAGTCAGGATCACATATCCGTCCGCATACTCGCAGTTTGTATTCATATCCGTGGCGCATGCGCAAAGCAGCGAATCGGAGGAGATACCATGCCGCGAAAGAAGTTCGAGTACGGATTTGGGTAATTTTACCTTTTCCATGACGGAATAACCCCCTTAATAGTGTACTTGTTTCAGTAGTTTTCAGTAACATAATTCGTGTGAGATGCACTCCCCATTATAGCACGAATTTATGTTCGAATGCAAGAAAAAATCTCGTTGAAATATATCATTATATTGTAAACTTACTTATTTGTATGTCTTTGTGCATTTTGGGTTCTTTTGATGCATTTTATCGAATAGGGAATACATAAAGTATTATATAATTAAATTGGGTTAAATTTTAAAATCAGTGTACAAAGTATTAATGGTACAGTGAATTTTGGATGCGTTGCAGCTATGGGGAATGGTTGGGGGATGCAGTCATAATTTTTCCAAGTACCATTTTTTTAGTACTTCTTCCGCCTTTTTTAAATGGATATTAAATCCCACATCTTTTCCCGCCTCTTCCCGCGTCGTATAGATCCGAGTGCTCCAATCCCACCAGAAAACTCCGGCAAACCAGTCCTCTTGTGAGAAAACGGACAGGCAGGAATCATAAAAGTGCGCCTGTTCCTCCTCATCAAAGGGAAATTCCCGGTGGGAGAAATCCCATGGCATCATTGCACAGCCCTTTGCACTGCGGCATCCGATTTCCATAAAAATTACTTTTTTCCCCAGTTTTTTAGCGAGTGGTTTTAAATGGTCACGTACTTTTTCCCATGCCATTATCATATTTGCAAGACTCTCACCCGGAACTTTCGCAACTGGGAAATAGGCCGAGGTTCCAATATAATCAAGTGCGTCAAACCATAAGACCCGATCCTCCTTGCCATGGTTGGTATTGTACACAAGCGGACCGTGATAAATTTCACGCACTTTGGTGATCAGCCCCCTCCAATAATCCTCCTTGCGCTCCGTGCCGAGCATCTCACAGCCAAGACAGAACATTTCACAACCGGTATCTTCTGCAAGTTCTGCATAATGAAGCAAAAATGTTGTATAGCTGGCAAACCATTTGCTCCAGTAGGCATCCCTGCCCGCCATATCTGTGTCTGGAAAGTCAATTAAAGCGCGCCATGCACCATCCTGGCAGTTGACCATCGGCTTAAGACAAACCTTGATCCCCCGTTTGTGCGCGCGGTTGATGGCAAAGGTGATATCTTTATCTGAGGCATTTTTTTCGAAGTCAAATAGTATTTTTGTGGAAGCGTAGCTTTTCTGGTCAACCGCCACCGCCAGGCAGATCCAGTTTACACCGGTATCGAATAACAAATCCTGTGAGGTGATCGCCTCCGTTGTGCGGTACATCCCCCTCCCGCCGCAATATCCGTAAGTGTATCCTTTTATCTCCATAAATATTTCCTCCTTTTATGAGTCTGGCTGTTTATATCTGCCGTTGTCAACCCCAATTTTAAAATAGTGAAGGAAAAAAGTAAATGTATTTTTCTGCGGAAAGGATGTGTTTTGTACTGGTAATTTGAAAAGGAATTGTAAGGGATAAGGGCTATAAGTGTTAATAAGTAATTTAGTTTTTTATATCTGTACACGTAGATAGCACCAATCTGTCTGTGATACTGCATTGAGGAAGAGTTTGAAAGTGTTTTTTCAAATTTTTATCCTGGGGTGGGAAAAATA
>CAMWUU010000125.1 GCA_947177515.1 uncultured Lachnospiraceae bacterium | reverse complement strand
TTTTTTACTCTGATTTTCCTGTCCAAGGAAATAATATTGGAATACACATTGACATTTTGTCCATTTCAAGCTAAAGTTAAAAGAAAAGTCCAAAGAAGAAACGGAATTACCCGGCAAAAATCCAGAAATTTTCAACCTGCAGGTTTTGCGCTGCGCCAAAGCCCCAGTCATAAGCGGATTCAAAAAACAGTCGCAGCATGGAGGCAAAAATGAAACTATTTAAAAAAATAAACCTTTATCTTCTCCTTGCCATCTTCCTCTTTATGGGGATATGGCTGGTTACCGGGGCACTTATCCCAACGGAAAACACGCGCCTTCTCTTTGAGCCGCCTTCAGATTTTTCCCAGGGCTGGCGTGAAGCAGACACTGGGGCGCTTTTAACGGATGGGCTGGTTATACTGCAAAAAGACGAGGTGCTCGAGATCCGCAATCTTTTACCGGAAGGACTTGAACATGGCAACTACCTTGCGATCTACCATAACCATCTACATATTTCGGCATATATTGACGGCAGAATGGTATGTGAAACCGGCGCGGTTTCCCCTCTCAGCTTTGGGCGGGAACTGGGATATATCTGGTCCATCATTCCACTGACCGAAACGGGGAATGGACATGAAATACGTCTGGTCATCCAAAACAATGGTCCACGCCATGCACTCCGCCTCTCCGATTTCTGCATCGGAGCGCAGAGTGATATTAGTTTCCATGTCCTGCAAAGGAACGCCCTGAATCTTACGGAAAGCAGCATTGCTGCACTATTGGCGTTTATCCTGATGATCTACTGCTGCCTGCTCTACCACTACAGGATCAACAGCTACCGAAGGCCGGTTTCGCTTCTGACATTGCTCACAATAAATTGCAGTATCTGGCTTTTTGCGGATAGCAGCCTCCATCAGCTCCTATCTGGCAATCCGTCGGTGCGCTACCTGCTTACCTGCTTCTCTTTGTTGCTCACCCCGGCGCTCATGCTGCTTTTTGCCCGGGAATTATGCCATAACAGCAAAGTGACTGCGAACCTGATTCTGGTAGCGTACCTCACGCTCCTGGCCATATTTTTATTCCTGTATCGCTTCGGGGTTCTGCATCTGTCCGCCTTGCTGCCGTTTGTGCACACTTGTATACTTGTTATTGTTCTTTTTATCAGTATTTTGATTTTGAGGGAATATCTCCTGACAAAAAAACGGATCCTGATCGGGCCTGGTGGTGCCTTCCTGATCCTGTGTGTTGCAGTCATCGCAAATTATGCACTTTTTTTTATCGTACCAGACTACGACAATTCCATGCTGCTGCACCATGCCTGCCTTCTCTTCCTTATAATCTTGTTCTTCACCACCGGAAGAGAAAGCCTTCACCAGCTTACGGATGTTGTTTCGCTCTCCCACTACAGGCAGCTTGCCTATATTGAGCCGGTAACGCAGGGGAACAGCCGCATCCGTCTTGAAGAATACCTGCGGGATATCTGTGCCAGAAAAAAAGATGATTACTGGCTTATCCATATGAACCTGATTAATTTTAAAGCAATCAACGAAACCATTGGCTGGGAGGAAGGCAACAGGCTATTACATGAGATCTACCACAATAATAAAACGCTCCTGCGTCCCGGCGAATTCCAATGCAGCCTTGGAAATGCCAATATGGCTTTCCTGCTGCGCGCAGATGACCTGAAATCCCTGCATGTACGGTGCCAGCAAATACGCGACAATGCAAAACAGGGTTTTCCCCGCGTCTATCGGGCGCTTTCCATACAAAAAATGTTCTGTATCTGTAAACTGGAAACCGATATTTCCGATTTTTCCCAGATACTGGATCATGCCTTGATGGCAAAAGGGAACCCACATGCCGAATACTGGCAGGATGTGAATGCCTATATTTATAATGATGAATGCCGCCGCAGCCTTGTGTTCGAACAGGAACTGGAAAATGACCTGGCGGATGCCCTTAAAAACGGTCAGTTTGAGATGTATCTGCAACCAAAGGTAAACCCGATGACCCGCTTAGTTTCCGGGGCGGAAGCAACCATCCGCTGGAACCATCCAAAATACGGGCTTATGCTCCCGGAAACCTTCCTTCCCTCGCTGGAACACAAAAACCTGGTTTCACAACTTGACTTATATTTATGCCGCCAGGTATGCAGCCTGTTAAAACGCTGGCAGGAGGAAGGTACGACACCGACTCAAATTTCCGTTAATTTCTCAAAACTTGGCATCACACAACCAAAGGTTCTTGCCTCATATGAAAAGTTATTGGAAGAAGAAGGTGAAATTATACAATTTCTGGAATTTGAGTTTACGGAAAGTGCTGCCTATGATGATTTAACCAAACTGCATGATATACTTGACAAAATCCATTCCTATGGCGCACGCTGCTGCATGGATGATTTTGGAAGTTCCTACTCCAACCTAAATGCCATGCGCCAGCTATCCTTTGACTCTGTAAAGTTAAGCCAGCGCTTCTTCGAAAACGGCTTTCCTGCCGAGGAACGCAGCCGGGACATGATCCGCGGGCTGATCCAGCTCTTTAAATCGCTTGGCATCAAAGTTATTGCAGAAGGGATCGAGAACGAACAACAAAAAAAAGCGCTTAAAGATATGCGCTGCGATATGATCCAAGGTTATTTTTATTCCCGCCCGGTCACGGTACCAGAATTTGAAAAATTCCGGAAGTGGACGGAACAAAACGCAATCCCCAATTCAGGCGGACAGGGTTAATCTTTTACAAAACCAAGGGGACGGGGGAAGTTATACCTTCCTCCCGTCCCCTTTTTCCGGCAATCCATCAAAAGTCCATAACCAGCCGATATCGGCTTTCAGGAAATCCCGCCCGTGCCGACCATGGAATTCATTAGTTCCGCCATCCCTTCACTGCCAAGTATGGACTGAAACATATACATAACCATCAGAAAAGATACTGCGGTGACCAACAGGGTTGCCCGTGCCCAGTTCTTCCTCGTTGTGCTCGCCGAATGGCCAAATGCCCAGATAATCAATACGGCGAGGTAGGCGAATATCCCAATCATAGGGATGAACGGGAGCAGCATAATAACAACCCAGTGCAGAAAACCAACGGAATTTTCTGTTTCCGCCAGTCCCGCATTCCCGCTTAGTATACCCGCAAGTCCCGGCTGGTTTCCTGCATTAACACCGGAATTCGAAGTCCCATGGTAAGAAGAATCCCTGCTGGATGCCCCTTCTTTTGCCCAATCTGCATCCTGGCGGTACATATTGTTTCCCGCCTCTTTCGCACTGCCATATTCCATACCGCCATCCCGGTTTATATTGGTTGCCGTCCCGCAGTACTCACAAAAATTTGCATTTTCATTGGCGATTATCCGCCCACATGCCCTACATACCATAACATCCTCCATGCTGCCCGCTCTTAGGGAAATCCCTTAGCCCCTTTTGTTTACGCTTTTATAGTAATGATCTTTTGCGGGCATTTCTCCGCGCATTTTCCACAGTGTGTACATTTTGAGTAATCAATATGCGCCAGATTATTTTCCACGGATACCGCACCGAATTCACAGGCCCTCACACAGAGCATGCAGCCGATACAGCCTGTATCGCACGCTTCTTTGACTTGCTTGCCCTTATCGTGCGAACTACATGCCACACGCTGCACCGCCGTCGCCGGAACCAGTTCAATCAGCCCGTTCGGGCATTCCTTCACACATGCGCCGCACGCCACACATTTTTCCTCATCCACAACCGCGATGCCATTTACCACATGGATCGCATCAAATTTACATGCCGCCACGCAGGAGCCATAACCCATACAGCCGTAACTGCAAAGCTTCTCCCCGCGCCCTGGCAAAAGTGCTGCTTTCTTACAGTCTGCAATACCGTCGTAGCGGTATTTCACTACCGTTTTGTCACAGGTTCCGTGGCATTTCACAAACGCTACTTTCTTTTCCGCGGCTCCTGCGCTCTGCCCCATAATCTCGCCGATCTGCGCATGAACCGAAGCACCTGCTACCGGACAGGCATTTACTGCGGCTTCCCCTGCCGCGATCGCCTTTGCTAAGGCATCACAACCCGCATAGCCGCATCCGCCGCAGTTGTTACCCGGCAAAAGCTCACGCACGCTGCCTTCCCGCTCATCCACCTCACTGCAAATGCCTTCGCCGCGATACCGAGCAGGACACCGACCAGCAAACCGACAATTCCCACCACAAGGGCAGCCATCCCGACCGCCCCAATATTAAATTCCAGAAATATCATGTTATGCCTCCATTCAGTCTTGTGCGGACAGACAAAAGTCCATCCGCCCCTGTTCTTCTACAGTATCCCCGCAAAGCCGCAGAATGCAATTGCCATCAGCCCCGCTGTCACAAGTACCATAGGGGAACCCTTAAACACTTCCGGCACGTCATTGTGTTCCGTGCGTTCCCGCACGCCAGCCATAATAATGATTGCAATGGTAAAACCGACCGCCGTACCAAAGCCGTTCCACATACTCTTTAACACACCATAACCTTCGTCCGTGTTCGTGATCGCCACACCAAGTACCGCACAGTTTGTTGTGATAAGCGGCAGGTAAACGCCGAGTGCGTTATACAGGGATGGCATATATTTTTTCAGTACCATCTCAATAAATTGTACAAGCGCCGCGATCACCACGATAAACACAATCGTGCGCATATAGGTCAGATTGATATGGCTGTTGCTCAAAATCCCGTTATAGATGGCAGCCGTGATACCGGAGGCAATCGTAATGACGAAAACAACTGCCCCGCCCATGCCCGCCGCCGTTTCCGTGCGCTTTGATACGCCGAGGAACGGACACAGCCCCAAAAACTGGCTCAGCACAACATTGTTGACTAGCGCTGCCCCCACGAGCAATAAGATCATCTCTTTCATTTCGTATCACCCTCCTTCTGTGCTGCTATTGCTGCTTTCTTTGCCGCTGCTTCTTTTGCGGCCGCTGCTGCTGCCGCCTTTTTTGCTGCTGCTTCTGCTGCAATCTTCTCCCGTTCCTGCGCGAGTGTGGCATGGTTTGCCGCACAGACTGAACCACTGCAGTTACTGCAATTCCCGCCGCAGGCAATCGCCCCATCCGCCTTTGGCACATTTGTTGCGGACGGCAGTTTAAACTTATTCTGCAGGCAGGTCAGGGCAGCAAGCACAAAGAACGCGCCCGGTGCGCGGACAAAGATTGCCATTGGCACATAGGCATCCGGCATAACCGAAAGCCCGAAAATTGTGCCCGCACCCAGAAGTTCCCGGAAAATTCCGATTGCCGTAAGTCCGGCGGTAAATCCAAGCCCCATGCCGATACCATCAAAGATCGAAGGGAGCACTGGATTTTTGGAGGCGTAGGACTCCGCGCGCCCAAGGATAATACAGTTTACCACAATAAGTGGGATATAGATGCCAAGCGACTGATTTAAGGATGGCAAATATGCTTTCAAAAGCATCTGCACAATCGTAACGAACGACGCAACCACCACGATAAACGCAGGCATACGCACCTTATCCGGGATTACCTTGCGCAGAAGGGAAATCAACATATTCGACATAACCAGTACAACTGTCGTCGTCAGACCCATGCCAAGACCATTTATTGCTGAAATCGTAACCGCGAGTGTCGGGCACATACCAAGCATCAGCACAAAGGTCGGATTCTCCTTGACAATACCATTATAAATACGTTCCGTGCACTTATTCATTTTACGGCACCTCCTATTCCTGATACCGCCATATCCGCAGCAAAACACAGACCTGCATTGACCGCGCCAGTAACAGCCTTTGTTGTGACAGTCGCGCCGCTGATCGCATCAATCTCGTTTTCCGCCGACGCACCGGTCTTTACATAGACAAGCTCGAAGGCATTCTTACCAATAAACTGTTCTTTAAATACCGGCTCATCCGCTTTCATACCAAAGCCCGGCGTTTCATTTAATGTAACAAACGCAATGCCAGTGATCATACCGTCCAAACGGTATCCCATCGTCATTGTAATCGTCCCGCCATAACCCTTCTTTGTGGTAATTGTCATCACATAACCTAGGGTGTTTCCTAAAGCGTCAACTGCCAGTCCCGCTTCATCGATGGTAATGCTTTCAAAACCATTCTCCTTAAGGAGCGCTGCAGCCCCCGCTACCTTTTTTGCCGCCTCCGCATTGTCCGTCACAATCGCAGCCGCCTCCGGATATACTTCGCGGTACGCCGCTTCCTTCGCAGCCGCCTCCTGTTCTGCAATCCGATCCTTCGTCAGTTCGTTGACAAAACCAAGCAGCACCGCCGCTACCAGTGTGATCAGGCAGAGCGCAAGCGCATCTTTTATAATGGAAGCACTGTTTTTCTTATTTTCTGACATACTGCTTCCCTCCCTTCCCGAATGCGCGCGGCATCGTAAGCTTCTCGATCAGCGGCACCAGAAGATTGCAGAAAATGATCGCGTAGGACACACCTTCGGCGCTGCCGCCAAAAATGCGGAAAATCCCGGTCAGAATACCAAGACAGATACCGAATACGATGCGCCCCACCGGGGTGACCGGGCTTGTCACATAGTCCGTTGCCATAAAAAATGCCCCAAGCATCAATCCGCCGCCGCAAAGCTGTTTTGCAAGATATGTAAGATCCAGCCCATGCCCGCTAAACAGCAGGACAAACACCGCAAAACTGCCAAGGTAGGCAAGCGGGATGCGCAGTGAGATCACACCACGCAATACCAGGTATGCTGCACCAATCAGCAACAAAAATGCACTTGTTTCACCAATCACACCACCCGTAAAACCAAAAAACATCTCGAAAAGAGAGGTTTCCCCCACACCCTCTTTCAAGATTGCAAGCGGTGTTGCGGAGGAGAGTCCGTCAACTGACGCGATCCCATTCATAAAGATCCCACTGCCCTGTTCTACTGAAAAAGAAGCCATCTGGCTGGCAAAGCAGATCAGGAGAAAACACCGCGCCGCAAGTGCCGGATTCATAAAATTCTGTCCAAGACCGCCGTAAAGTTCTTTTACCACAATAATCGCAAAGGCACTTCCTAGCACTGGCATCCAGAGCGGGATACCTGCCGGCAGGTTCATGCCGATTAAAAGACCCGTCACAATCGCACTGCATTCATACGGACCTTTTTTCCGCTTTGACAGCTTATAAAACAGATATTCTGAAACCACGCAGGAGGTCACACTTACTAAAAGTACCAAAAGCGCGCGGAACCCGAACTGCACAATCCCAAACAGACATGCTGGTGCGAGCGCAATCACCACATCCCGCATAATGCCCGCTGTTGTCACACTGCTTCTGACATGAGGAGAAGCAGATACATGATACAAACTTTTCATCTCAATCTTCCCCCTTATTTTTTCCTTCTCGCGTCGAGGACACTCTTTCTCGCCTGTTTAAATGCCTGCGTCAGACGCAGCTTTGCTGGGCAGACAAAGGTGCAGGAGCCGCACTCACAGCACTCCATGCCATTCAGTTTTTCGAATGCCTCATAATCGGAGCGCATCGCCACCGGGTAGAGTTTCTGCGGCACGATCCCCTCTGGACAGGCATTCACGCAGCGCCCACAGTGGATGCACGCGCCCGGCTCAAATGCCGCTACCTCATCTTTTTTCAGTGCCAGAAGCGCTGAGGAAGTTTTTGTTACCGGAATGTCAAGAGAGAAAAGAGCTTGCCCCATCATCGGGCCGCCGGATATGATCTTTTCCGGTTCTTCGGTAAATCCGCCCGCTGCTTCCAAAAGCTCGCTGTAGCACGTTCCGGTACGCACTACAAAATTGCGCGGGTCTTTCACCGCATCACCCGTTACTGTGACGATACGGCGGATAAGCGGCGTGCTTTCCGCGACTGCCAGATATACCGAAATCACGCTGTCTACATTATTAACGATACAGCCTGCGTCCGCCGGGAGCATTGAGGAATTAATCTGTCTGCCCGTTACCGCGTAGATTAACATACGCTCGGCTCCCTGCGGATATTTTGTTTTGAGCGGCTTTACGGTAATACGCTCTTCTTTTTCCGCAAGCGCCGAAAGTTTTGCAATTGCCTCAGGCTTATTGTCCTCCACCGCAATCACGCCTTTTGCGTGGTCAAAAAGCTGTAGGATCACCTTAAGCCCCCCGATCAGACGTTCCGGCTCCTCTAACATCATCCTGTAATCTGAGGTCAGGTATGGCTCACACTCGGAGCCATTGACAATGATATAGTCTATCTCGTCCTCGTTTTTCGGTGTCAGCTTCACATGGGTTGGGAAACCAGCGCCGCCCATGCCGACGATACCCGCCTCCTTTACATAGTTCCGGATTTCTTCCTTTGAAAGTTTTGATACATCCCTTTTTTTCCCAAAATCCGGAACCGTTTCATAAACCCCATCATTTTCGACTACTACGGATTCCACCATCGCGCCATTAACCATCTGTCTTAACTCAATGGTTTTGACTGTGCCGGAAACCGAGCTGACGACGCACGCGGATACAAAACCGCCAGCTTCCGCCAGTTTCTGGCCGACAAGCACATGTTCCCCTTTTTCCACTATGACCTTCGCCGGGGCACCGATATGCTGTGATACTGGATATACCAGTTCCCCCTTCGGGAGCAGCACGGTGGTTGGTTTATCCATCGATAGCTCTTTTCCCTCAAACGGATGGCTTCCGCCGCGAAAAGTACCTGCTGCCATAACAAACCCTCCTTATTTTAAGTTCCGTATGCACCCAGGATTTCTTTCCTGTGTGCTCTGGGTGCATATTATTTCAAGTCCCGTATGCCCTGTATTAGCATGGACGGAATACCTTCTAATACTATACCACATCCACAAGTTTTTTTAAATGTTTTTTTTCAATATTATCTATTCTTTTTATATTTTCTGTAAATTTCTCCATTTTTCTGGAATGCTGCATTTTAGTAATTCATACTATTATTTTTCGGTGGTACAGTCCAGGTAACTATATTCCGCTGGGATAAGTCCCTTCGAATGTAAGCAGGTTCGGAAATGTCTGTAAGTGTTTTGCTGTTACGGTTTTTAATCTGCGGTCAGCAACAGGGTGTTTCTTAATGCACCGTATCGCAC
>CAMWUU010000124.1 GCA_947177515.1 uncultured Lachnospiraceae bacterium | reverse complement strand
TGTTCCGTTTGAAAAAAATTTCACCAGATACAATAATTTATCCGAACAATAAGTTTCAGAGGGGGAATTGACGAATGTTATCGCCCGAAGCCTATAAAATATTGGAGCTGCCCGAAGGTGCAAGCCGCGCCAAAATCCGCCACGCCTATGCAGCTTTAAGCAAAAAATACCATATAGAAACGCATCCGGAAGAATTCTCCCGCCTGCATGAGGCCTATAGACTTGCGCTTTCTGCAGCAAAAAATGCGGATACACTAAAAGCAGGGGAAGAAGGCGCAGAAGCATCCATACAGTTCCCATTTCCATCAGAAAAAGATCACAGTACCGTTAAGACATTGTCAGACATCCCGCCCCATCCTAAGAAGAAACAAGACACCAGCACGGATTCCGCTACAAAAAAGACCGAAAAACAACAAAATGCAGCCAACCATATTCTCGACCAGCTTCTTGGCACCAGCTTTTCCATCCAAAACTGCTGTGAACTGATACAATTACTCTACTACCGCTGCCGCTACGATGAAATATCCCCGGAAATAAATGCTATGTTGCTTCGCATTACCAATGGGGAACAGGGAATAATGGATGATCTATCACGGACAAATCCTGAAATATACGCCCTGTCCGATAGTAAGAACTTTCTTCGCATTCCTTTTCGTACCTGGAAAACACTCGAATGGACCTGCATGATATGCCACCCTGACTTTTACAAGGCACAGTATACCCATGGATTCCTTACCGAATTATCCCGTTTTCTATTGGAAGAAACCCTGAACCTGCGCGACGGTATTAAACAGGAACTTTATTTTGTCATCTGTATGGCTTATGGTTTCTTTTCCGACAAAAAAGAGGTAGTAGGGGAAACCCCAGAGAATCTTTTACTTAAGGAAATTGAAAAGCTTCTTCGCCTCCACCCAAAGCACAGGGAATACATAAAAGACCTTGAACTCTGGCCGAGCTGCCAGGAAGCCCGCCGCATTGTACTCTTCTGCCAAAAAGTGTATGCTGAATTCCTTCCGGAAACCCAGCCAGTTCTGGTCAAGGGTGAAAATAATGACAGTTCAGATCACACCCAAAAAACACTTTCCGAAACTGCCGCAAATCTGCTTCTTGACGAAGAAATTCCGTGGAAAGAATTTATCTATGACTGCATAACCAATTTTTTGAATGCCACACTTTCAGGGCAATTGTCCAAAAAACGGGAAATATATCACCAGTTTTGTATGAAACGCGAAGAATACCTTGAACTTTCAGAACTTCGCCAGGAATTTACCCGCGATTTTATCAACTTACTGGACAATAATATCGAAGAAAATTACATCTACAATACCTGCTACCTGCCGCTTGCCACACGCCTTAACCGAATCAAAGACCGCTACCTTACAAAAAGGGATTGGAAAAAGATTATCTGCCGCCCTGTTTTTTTACAAAAATTTAAGAACTGGCTCCTCCCCCGCCACAACGGCTTTTTATCCGTTCCCTGTGTGATACATTATGATTCGTGGAAGCTGCTCCGGACATGCTTTGAAGGCAGTTCAGCCTTTGAGATGGATACCATCCGGTATCTAACCACGGAATTTTATTTTCCAGAATACGAAAAACGCTACCAAAAGGAACTTATCTGGGAAGAGGCGCATATCGGGGAAGCCTATTGGAAAGAAACCTTCCCCATCCCCGCCCTAAGCCAGGGAAAACTTGATCTTTTGCGTACCATAAACAAGGCCACACCGACCAGCATTGTGGAAATTGAAACAATCTGGGGAAACCTCTCCTTTGATTCTGACGGTCTTGATTTCCTGACCCGAATCACAAATGCCATGGCTCATTTTAATTTCCTTCTCGTTACACAAAAACACGAAAAAGAAGCGGTACCCGGGGATGCTTTTTGCTTTTTAGAAAATGCAGTGTTTCTCTACCGCAAAAAAGAAAATGTCCTCTGCCGCCTGACGCACCCAGTCTTTTATGACCTGATTTCCTGGAAATTTGAGTCCGTTGCCTACCGCGCACTCAATGGCAAGCCGGGCTATGATGAGAATTTTTTAAACACGGCATGTAAAAATTTATATTGCTACCGCTGCTATGCAACACACAAAAGAGATGACAGTTCCTTAACATCATATAAGGAATGACATCTCTCTTATAAGAAGCCCCTCCTTAGCATAAACAAAAAAGAATCGTTCCCTACTCTTCCTCCTCCTCCCAGTCAAATTTCTCATCCAAGATTTCCTGATCAAACAAGGACTGCTTTAATTGCATATCCACTGCGAGCAGTCCCTGTAACACCTTTTTTCCCGCTTTTCGGATTTGAACCAGTGATTTACTTTTCCAAGCATAATTGTAATACTGTATCATCTGATCCACATATTCCCTGACTGCCCCCGAAGTTTCTGCAAACAGCCGTTCTGCCATCGAAAGAATCGCCTTTTGCTCCTCCTCCTCCTGCAAAAGATACTGCTGCGCCCGAATCCACTCTTTTTTTTCAGTAAGTTTATCGCTTGAAAGCTGACCAAAACCGCTGACCATCGTGACGGATTTCTTCTGTCCCGTTGAATTGCTCACTGCAAAAACCTCTAAAATCCCATTAATATTATAGGTAAATGTTACAAAAACGCCCTCTTCTCCGGCTGGAGCCTTTGGCACCGACAAACAGAATTCACCAATTTTCAAATTCTGTTCGGGATGATAACTTTCTCCCTGATATACTACAATGGGAACTTCCTCCTGAAATTCCGATGTTGTAACAAAATACTTTGTCACACGGCACGGCAGAATATTGTTGCGCTCAATCATCATGCACATTTTACCTTTCCCATCCGCTAAATCTCCCTGCACCCGCACCCCAAGCGAAAATGGACACACATCTGTTATGATAATATCCTTTAATTCCTCCCGCCGTTCCTTCATCCCGGCATAAATGCCAACCCCCCTGGCAACCAAAAAATCCGGCTCGGCACTAGCAGCAATTTCCCGCCCAAAAAGTTGGCTTAAAAACCTCTGTACCGCAGGCATTCGGCTAGATCCTCCGACAAGCAATACCTGTGTAATATCTAAAAGTTGCAATCCCGCATCCGAAACCGCCCGTAAAATAATGTTCCTTATCCTTCGGAACAATCCAGGCGCAAATGTAAAAAGTTTCTCGGAAGTCAATTCCATCGAAAAGTATTTTTCATCCCGCTGATAGGTCATTGTCACAGTTTCCTGTACGGATAACGCCTCTTTACAGCGCCTGCCCTCAAACATAAGCGCCGTTTTTTCCTGCTCACTAAGAGCCTCCCAGTCAAGATTATTCTCCGCACAGAATGAAACCGCAATCGCCTTGTCAAAATCTGCACCACCTAGGTGGTTGTCCCCGGCAATCGCCGTAATCTCCACGATATTCTCAAAACAATCGACAATAGAAACATCCAGGGTTCCTCCCCCTAAATCAAATACCAGCAGGCATTGTTCCTCTGTTTCATCCTCTGTATTTACTGATTCCGCTTCTTCCTCTTTTCGTTTTCCAAAAATTTCTTCCCTTCGGACAGTAAGGGCTGCCGCAGATGGTTCATTGATAATCCGCTCGCACGCAATTCCGGCAAGCTGTGCCGCTAGTTTCGTCGCATACCTCTGATCATTGTTGAAATATGCAGGCACAGAAATCACCGCCTCCGTGACCTCCTCCCCCAAAAACTCCTCCGCGCCCTCCTTGATTTTTTTTAATACCAGGGCGGAAAGTTCCTCCGGTCGGAATTTATGACCTGCCATATGATAACATTTTTCCGTCCCCATAAAACGCTTAAAATTGGATGCGCAGCGCTCTGGGGCAAGCAGCTCCTCTTCCCTGGCAGCATATCCGGTCAAAATATTTCCGTCCGTATCAACTGCCACAATACTAGGTATTATGTAATTTCCGGATTTGTCCGGAATCAGACAAACTTCCCCATCCCGCCAGACTGCCGCAAGACTGTTTGTTGTCCCAAGGTCAATTCCAATAACCGCCAAATTTTCCCCTCCTTTTCCCTTTTTTACTAAGCCAAAATAAAATTTTATTTACCAAAAACCACTAAAAAACACACCAATTCTTAAACACAGGAAAATTTTTAAGCCCCGTCCAGCTTTTGTAAGCCAAACAGGGCTTGAGCCATCTTTTTTGTTCTTTATCAATACAGTCTTTAAAAAATTCCCTTTACCCGCGGCTTTTTCCCATACAGAGAATCCCAAGTGCCGCCGGCCCCGCATGTGCACCAATACTGGGACTTACCGTATTAATCATCGCGGTTTTCCCAGTTTTTTCCTTTAACGCATCCGCAACCATCTTTGCATCCTCTAAAGAATCCCCGTGCACCACGCACAAATCCCAGTCATCAGAAAGATATTGTGTCCCCATACTCGCAACTGCGCGGTCAACAATTACATTTAACGCCTTCTTGCGGCCGCGCGCCGTACCATTGTTTACTAGTTTTCCCTCTGCATCCACAATTAGGACCGGCTTTATATTTAACACACTCCCCACGATCGCCGTGGTCTTTGAAAGTCTGCCGCCACGGTGCAGATGGAACAGATCATCCACCACAAAATAAACACAGAATTCCTGCTTGTGTGCCTCAACCCAGTCCGCAATCTCATCAAGGCTCTTTCCCTCTTTCTTCATGCGCACTGCTTTCATCACTACCATACCCTCACCGAGTGACACATTTAACGTATCGACAACACGGATTTTCATTCCCGGATTTTCCTCGCAGATCTCTTGTGCCCCACAGACCACATTGCTGTGCCCTCCGCTTAATGCTGAGGAAAAGCTAAAATGCAGCACATCAAGCCCTTTATCCGCATAATTCTTAAATGTGTCCCGGATCACGGCAGGATTACTTGCCATTGTTGTCGGCATTTTTCCAGCACGCATCAAATCATAAAATTCCTTTGGTGTCAGATTCTTCTCGTCGCCGTAAGTCACCCCGTCGATATCATAGTAGTGCGGAATTATGCCGATCTGGTTCTCATCCACATATTCCTGCGGCAGATCGCAGTTTGAATCCGCTGTAATCACAAAATCTCTCATGCCACTTCTCCATTCTTTCCTGTAATTTTGCCGCATGGTAATGCCATATTACATTCCTATACATCGCCCGGCTTTTGGTTTTCTTGGTATTTTGCGCACGACCTCCTGAAAACAGTTTCCTAACGCAGATCCTCCATCGCACAGCCGTCCATATCCGTAAACTCCTGGTTCTCCCCGACCATCCCCCAGATAAAGGTGTAGGCCTGCGTGCCAGAACCCGCATGGATGGACCAGCTCGGCGAAATTACAGCCTGCTCATTGCGCATAATAATATGCCTTGTTTCATTTGGCTCACCCATATAATGGAAAACAAGTGCATCCTTCGGCATATCAAAATACAGATATACTTCCATACGGCGGTCATGCGTATGGCAAGGCATCGTATTCCACACCGAACCCGGCATCAGCTTTGTCATTCCCATTACAAGCTGGCAGCTCTCCACCTGCCCCGGCAGGATATACTTGCAAATCACACGGTGGTTCGACTCCTCAAGTGATCCAAGCTCCACCTTGTTCTCCGGTTTTACAATCACTACCCCTTCGGCGGCTTCGCCCTCCTGACGGATCAGGACGGTCGGATACGTTTTGTGCGCCGGCGCGCTGTTTAAATAGAATTTAGCAGGCTTTGCCGCATCCACACTCGCAAAGGAAACATCCTTCGCGCCCATGCCAATGTACATACCCTCTTTATAGTCTACCCGGTATTCCTTCCCGTCAATCACAATAATTCCTTCACCGCCGATATTAATTACACCCATCTCCCGGCGCTGCAAAAAATATTCCGCCCTCAGTTCATCCCCCGCGGTAAGTACAAGCGCGCCTTTAACTGGCACTGCCGACCCCGTGATTATGCGGTCGATATGGCTGTACACAAGCTTAATCACATCCGGCGCAAACAGATCGTCAATCAAAAACTCCTCGCGCAGCCTGTCCGTTGTATAATGCTTTACATCCCTTGGGGATGACGCTGTCCTTAATTCCATGATAAATCCTCCATTTCTGCTACCTTATGCGGCATATGAAACCCAAACTTTGCTCCTGTCCCTATTCCCACTTTAGCGCTGCACCCTGCCTGACCCATCGCCACCCGCAAGGTTCTCCACATCCGCGCGCGAAACAAGATTGAAATCGCCCGGAATCGTGTGCTTTAAGGCGGAAGCGGCCACGCCAAATTCGAGTGCCTCCTTAAATTCCTTGCCGTCAAGCATCCCACAGATCACACCAGCCGCAAACGAATCGCCGCCTCCCACACGATCCACAATCGGGGTGATACGGTATTCGCGTGAATGATAAAATTCTTTTGTGTCGCGCTTATAAATGCAGGCCGACCATCCGTTGTCCGATGCCGAATGGCTAACGCGCAGGGAGCTGATCACATACTCAAAATTAAATTTTTCAACCATCTGCTTAAAAATATCCTGGTAGCCGGAAAGCTCCAAATCACCACTTGTCACATCGGTGTTTCCCGGCTTAAAGCCAAGCACCTTTTCTGCGTCCTCCTCATTGCCAATGCAGACATCCACATACTGCATCAGATTCGTCATCACCTCCTGCGCCTTCTTTGAACTCCAAAGCTTCTTGCGGAAATTCAAGTCGCAGGAAACCTTAACACCTGCTTTTTTTGCCGCCTTCAATGCAGCTTCTGTAAGTTCTGCTGCCGCGTCCGAAACAGCCGGTGTAATCCCTGTAAAGTGGAACCAGTCCACATCTTTAAAAATTGCATCAAAATCAAAATCCTGCACGGTCGCCGTCGAAATTGACGAGTGTGCGCGGTCATACACAACATTGGATGCACGCATTGCCGAGCCAGTTTCAAGGAAATAAATCCCAAGCCGCTCGCCGCCGACTGCAATATACTTTGTCCCGACATTCATCTTACGCAGCGCTGCCACTGCGCTCTCCCCGATCGGATTCTTCGGAACCTTTGTTACAAACTGTGTGTCATGTCCGTAATTTGCAAGCGATACCGCAACATTCGCCTCGCCGCCGCCATAACAGACATCAAACTCGTCCGCCTGGATAAATTTCTCGTTGCCCGGTGTGGACAGACGGAGCATAATTTCCCCCATTGTAACTACTTTTGCCATATCCCTGATCTCCTTTTCATATTTTAAGCTCTGCAATCCACCCCTTCGTACAATGACCTCCAGGGGGGTATACGGACCTTTACCTTTCTGTTCCGCACCCACCCCTTCGTGCAATGACCTCCAGGGGGTATACGGATCTTTACCTTTCTGTTCCGCATCCACTCCTTCGTACAATGATCTGCATGGGCACTATGCAGGCTTATGCTATTAGAACCTGCCCTTAAAACCCTGTGCAGGTTCTTCTGTATAATTTTACCTCTTTTCAGGGCGGTTGTCAATTACGGGATGAAGCAACCAACAGGCAACGGTCCCACCCAATTTTTTCCTTTTTCGCAGCATTCAATAATACCTATTTCCACACCCTGCACATACACGCCCCATCATCGCAATGGCATATCAGCCATAAAAAATCCTTTGGGAATATATAGAAATCCTCCATTGATGCTGGATATTCCTTTAAAACTTTTTTCATCTCCTCCAAACTGCCCTCATACACCCATCCACCATCCACCACCAGATAATAAAATGTATCCGGTTTTCTCTCTAAAAGCAGTTCGTCCATACGATCAATATAAATATCCCAGTCCTCCCAGTTTGTTATAATCAGCTCTGTCCGCTTTAAATCTTCCCGGAATCTGGTCCAGAGGTATGCTAACTGCATAACAGGATATTTTTTATAATTACAAAAAGAATAATACAACCTCCGCAAAACCTGATCGTATCTGTTTTTGGCAACTTCATGAAATTTCATCCGGTCAATCCCATATTCTTTTATAATCTGTTCCATTGCATCCCGCATCTCATAACGGACTTTTTCTGTTTCCGTAAAGATAATCCTATCCCCATCTCTTTTCTGCATTTTACCTCTAACCCCGTATTTTCCTATCCCTTTCCTCCCCTCTGTCTTACCACCTCATACATTAGAATTGACGCAGCACAGCTTACATTAAAGGAAGACGCATAGGAGGTTTTTGCCATCGGGATGGTGCAAAGAATATCGCAGGCATCCTTAAAAGCCTTATTTAATCCCATTGTTTCATTTCCCATCATCAGCATCAGCGGAACCGTTAGATCTGCTTCCCAAATCGTTTTTTCTTTGTGCGCGGTTGTTCCAAGCATGGTAAAATCTGGATATCTGTGTTTTAAATCCGCCAGATAAGAAAAAAGTTCCCTGTTATCTTCCACCCGCACCACCGGCATATTAAAAAAGGAACCCATTGCCGAAACAACCACATCCGGGTCGTACAAATCAACCGCATGTCCTGTAAGAATCAGCATATCCGCGCCAAGCGCGTCGCAGGAACGGATCATTGTGCCAAGATTTCCCCTGTTTGATGGACGGTCAAACAGAACAAGGAAGGGATTTTCTGACAGGGAAACCTCTCTCAAACAGTCCTCTCTCATTCCAATCACCGCCATCAACTCCGATGTGTCCTCTTTACCGCTCAAATCCCGCATTAATTCCGCACTCAGACAGTAATTTATCTTTGTATGGGTATTTGCAATCATATCCTTTGCCCAGTCCGAAAGGTTTGTTTTGTCGTACAGGAAGGAATGGATTTCCCAGTTATTTTTCACCGCCTCATTCAGACTTCGAACGCCCTCCACCAGAAATTCATGGTAGCGGTAACGCTTGTTACGGTTTGTTTTTAATACCTCGAATTTCTGATAGGTACTGTTTTTGCTATATATTTTAATCTCCTGCATGGCTCTCTCCTGTCCGCTTTTCTATTTCCTATTCATTATTTTCCATATTTTTACAGGTTGTAAACCCCAAAAATCCCTTTTCCCCTATCAGCTCCTCATACAAATCAAGACCAAAGCTTGTATTTTCTGGTGCCTGTTCCACCATCCGATATGTGCGTGTGCCGTCCTCCCTGCGTTCTGCGCTTAAAAATACCATTGGCTCTTC
>CAMWUU010000123.1 GCA_947177515.1 uncultured Lachnospiraceae bacterium | reverse complement strand
TATTTAAAGAATCCAAGAAGTGACAAATTAATGACCATCGAATCGATAACAAAATATTTTGCACTCGCCCGGTTTCCATTTTTCAGGTTAGAGTCCACTAACATGCCGTGAGTATAATCGACAACCGTTGAAAAAATCATTAATACGACATAAACCGGCTCGCCCCATGCATAAAAAATCAAGCTCGCCACAAAAAGAATGGCATTTCTAAGCATTCGCGGCGCAGCAAAATAGAAAAGGAGCACCGCCGGCAAAAAACGGATCAAAAATATAGAATTGCTGAATACCATTACTGATTTCCTCCTGCCTCCTGCATTTTCATACCGTTTTTAGCAGATGGAGCCTGATCCATCATGGAGCAGGCTAGTTCATGCCCCGCCCAAAAACCTTGTAACGCCGCACTTTTCCCCTTTTTTGCTTCCCCCACTCCCTGCGCACCGCTTTGGTATGTATCCGTTCCTTCCATGTTCGGACTATCCGATATCCCATCTTCACCGGACATGCGCGCACGCATCCCCTCGCTGCCGGACATATCCCCGTTTGCAGCCGGGATTCCCGGATCATCCATCGAGAGCGCCATCACTGAATTCCCAGGATCATAATCTTCCTGCGGCGTTTCCTTCCTGTTTCCTGCATATACTGCGCCCGAAACGATCAGGCACAGGCACGCCGCCACAGCCAGGGAGCGCCATGCAAAGAGGTGATGGCCATGCCCCGTATGCATTTCTTCTTCCCTTTTTCTTTCCTCCGCCTTTTGGTAAATCCCAGCGATAAATTCCTTATCATCTTTCATAGCTGCCTCACATCCCACACAAACAATAACAACCCCTGCCTAACCCTCTACTTTTCCCTGCATGTTACAACGCATTTTTTTCTTCTTCCACAAGCTTTTGTTTTAATTTCTTCCTCGCCCGGTAGATCAAAATCTTTACCTGCCCCTCGGACTTTTTCAGCACCTTTGCCGTATCCGCATAGGAAAGCCCTGCGATATCGATTAAGTACAGTGCGTTCCCATACTCTGCCTTCAGCTTCGCAATAGCATGGTATAGTATCCTCTTTTCTTCCTCTTTTATTACTTTTTCCTCAAGTAGAAGCTCCTCCTGCATCAAAACTTCCGGCTGTCTTCCTTCCCCTGCCTCCTCATACGTCCCAACATAGGTAAGGCGCGCATTCTTTCGTATATGATCCACTGCCTTATGATGCCCAATCGTATAAATATAGGTTTTAAAAGAGGTGCCCTCCCGGAAACGCTCCGGGTGCAGCAGCACCTCCACAAAAACATCCTGCGCCAGATCCTCCGACTGGTAGAGGTCGCGCACATAACGGTTAATAAACTGTATCAGCCCATCCTTATAGCGCAGAACCAGCCGCTCAAAGCCGGACTGGTCCCCGCCAAGAAAACTTTTATAATCCTGTTGATCCTGCTCCATCCGGAATCACTTCCTCCCCGTGCTATCCTGCCGTCACTTCCGGCAGCTTTTTTCATGATATCACAGAACGGAAGAATATTCCACCATAAAATATCGCACCAATCTCCATAACCCATCATCCGTAACCTTAGGGGCAAACAGCCATCACGCAGTGTCTGCCCCGGCAACCAGCAAAAACTCCCACCCCCATACTCCTTTTACACTTATTCCATCGTTTTTGCCATATAGTTAAGCGAAGCCTGCATTGTGCCTTCCGCTTCCGGAACTGGCTCTTCGAGTGTACACTCCACGGTATCACCCACCGCAAAATTCTCCAGGCCGCCCTCCGCATAGAAATACTCTGCGTACTTGCACTCAAACGTATATACCTTATCCTCCTCGGTATATTCAAGCACTATCTTATCCTCCGATAGTTCCTTGATAATACCCTGAAATTCGCGGAATTTGCGCACAAGTACCATCTCCTCGATTGACGGGTCAAACTTGCGCATAAACACATTTTCTGCATAGGAGGAAAGCTCGTCATCGCCTATCACAAACAGCACATACCTGCCCTGTACTAACAGCTTATGGTTCTGAACCAGTTCGAGCTGATCCTGCAGGTAAGATTCCCACTGCGAAGTCAGCGACTGCACCCTCGCATTGATTCCGTCCACAATGGCCTGCACATCCTCCTCGGTTGCCGCACGGAACGCCGAAATTTCTGTTGCAGTCACATTCATCATTGGGATACGGATCGCATAGGCATCCACTTTTTCTGCCGGGATACCATAAATCTCTGTTAGCTCCATATCTGATCCGGGCATCATTGCCGGAGTTTCCACACGCTCAAGAATCCCATCGACCATCTCTGCCACATCAAAGTCCTCAAACTGCGACGGTGCCTGTGTCGGCTCTTCGCTAGTTGTAGGCTCCGGGGTTGGCTCTCCTGCTTCCTGTGTCGGTACTGTGGAAGGGGTCGGGGTCGGATCGGACTCCTTGTCCTTGCCGCCGCATGCCGCCATAGATAGTGTCATCGCTCCAACCAATGCCATACATAAAATTTTCTTCCTCATAAATCCACTCTCCTTTTTTGTGTTCAGCTTGTTGCTGTTTTCCTTTACACCTATTATTCGCAGGAGATTTTAAAAAGTTACACTCCAAATCAAAAAAATTTAAAAAGCTGTTGCAGAACGATAATCTGCAACAGCCCCCATAGATTTCCGGTTTCCCGCACAGTATCCCCTGCTGCCGGAAACTTCCATTCCCTAAAGCCCCTTATTTTATCCCACGGACTACCATAATCACGGACACATTGGTATCCCATTGCTTCTGACCGCTGTCATACTGGGCAATCCTGGCATCATATCTGGCATTTGCAAGGCGCTTCATCTCCTCAACTTCCTCTGCTGCAAAATGTTCCGGCATGGAACATAGCACAGAATCAATCCCCTCCAATTCTGAATAACGCTCCGCCTCAATCATATCATAGGCCAAAGTTTTCGGATATTTTGGGTCATCCGGTGTCAGGTTAACTACCGCATAGCCCGTCCTAACATCCTTAAAACCATACCTTGCCACCGCGGCAGGCAATTCCGCCTCGCTCATTGGATATTTGCATATGGAAAATTTTTCCATCATATTGTCATACTTTCTGGCTTTTTCCCAAAAACGCTCTTCATCATCATTTGGTGCCAGGCAGTCCGGGACAATCCGGATTCCTTTGCGGGAAGAAAGCACCAGGCAGACCCCACCCGTCTTTAATACACGGAACTGTTCCCCATAAAATCCAGAAGGCTCCACATGTTCGCTAACCGTATTGGATATAACAACATCAAAACTATTATCTTCAAAAGGAAGTGCCGTCGCGTCCCCTTCCACAAATGAAATCCCATCCTCGTGCTCCCTCGCAAAGCAGATAAATTCACTGTCACGGTCAACCGCCGTAATCTTTGCATCCGGATACCAGCGGTGAAGTGCCCCTGCAAGTGCCCCCGGCCCGCAGCCGATTTCAAGAATTTTCAGGCTTTTCTTTTCCTCTAACGAAAACAGTTCCTTGTACTGTTCCATAAACAGATCATTAAACCGCAGCTTGCGGGAATAATACAGGGTTTTTGCACCCTGCACATAACTTGACCAAATCACATTCATTGCCTTACTCCCTCCCCTTTTTAAATTGTGCATATGCCGTAAGCAGAGCGAGTGCAAGCCCCTGCCCCCAGCCCTGGATCCATCCCTTAGGCACCTGCTTATACCCGTTCGCATCTTTCATAACCGCCGTACCACCCGATACATTTAAAACCCTGCCGTCCGCCGTGATATTTGAAAGCACGCCCGCGACCGCTTTCTCCACATACGGAAGATGCAGCGGGTTGGCATTGTCAATCATTGCCGCAGCAATACCGCAGGAGGCGGAAACCTCCTCGTAGGCACTCCCATCATCCAGAATTGTGCGCCACAACCCATTCTCCGACTGTAAGAATTTCAGGGCTGCCAACTGGTCACGCAGCGAACATTCTATCTCCATGCACTGCGGGTAAAGATACCAGTTAGACAAAAGTTTTTTCACCTGCGCCATGGTGTATGCTGCCCAGGCATTCGCGCGCCCCCAATGGATGCTGGACATATGGCTTTGTGCCACATGGCTGTAACCGTGGTACCAAAGCCCGGTTTCCTTATTTTGCAGATACTGGATATGCCAGTAATACTGGTTTAACGCATCCAAAATCAGATCCTCATCCTTTTCCATCACGCCCACGCGCAGCATAAAAAACGCCGCCATAAACAGGGTATCCGCCCAGCATTGTTCAGGAAAATCATTTTCCGAGGAAACTGTGTGCTGCAAAACTCTGTCACCAAAGCGCAGGGCATCCTCACGCAGATATTTTATCTTGGATTTTATAATATCGTGATAAAATTCTTCCCCCGTCTGCTGGTAGAGTGTCAGCATCATATGCCCCATCGCGCAGGTATTGACATTCCATGCGGGCAAGCCAAGTTTTTGATATTGTTTTGTCCAATCAGCAAGAAAATCCAGATATTCCTGGTTTTTTGTCAGTTCCCATGCACGGCAGATGCCATAGTACGCCACACCGCAAGGCCATTCCCAGGTCAAGTCCATCGTCATGGTCTTTTTTACGACCGCGGTGATAGCGTCGATAAGGTCTTGATTCCCTATTTTTTCCATTTTCATCCCCCTTTATTTGTAAATGTGGGTTCCATTTCGGTGCACTTTCCTGTTCCTTTTAAGATTTTTACAGGGCAGCCAACGGTTCTATTATACCGCTGGCTGCCCTATAAATCAATGATGGCTTTAAGAAATTATTTCACAGACTATCAATATTTGACATGGAACCTATTTTCTCCGGACACAAGTTCGATTTCTCCAATTCCCTCAACCAACACCCTCTTGTTTTCTTTTGTTCTTAATGTAACATCGCCTTGCCCTTCGCCCCATTTCATATCCACCTCAATGCCACCCCTTGCGACTAGTCCGGTAACAAATCCACTTTTCCATTCCTTTGGCAGGGCGGGAAAGAAAACGAGTTTCCCGTTATGGCTCTGTAAAAGCATCTCCGCAACCGCCGCTGTTGTACCAAAATTTCCGTCAATCTGAAAAGGCGGGTGATTATCAAAAAGATTCGGCAAAACGGAGAGTTCAAAGTATTTTCTGATATCCTCCCATGCACGTCTTCCATCGCGCATCCTTGCCCAGAGGTTGATAATCCATGCCCTGCTCCATCCTGTGTGCCCGCCACCATTTTCCAGTCTGCAAAGCAATGTCTTTTCTGCTGCAGATATCAGCCGCCGATCAGAAAAATCAATCTGTGCAGCAGGATAAAGCGCAAACAGGTGGGAAATATGCCTGTGTCCCGGATCAACTTCCTCATAAGGCTTTGCCCATTCTTGTATCGTACCGTTTTTCCCGATCTTGATTCCTGGAAGGTGTTCTAGGATTTCCTCGTATCGTTGCTGCTCATCCCGCGAAAGCATTCCAAACTCAAGCAATCCCGAAAAAAGCTCCGTAAGGATCTGGCTGTCCATCGACGCACCCGAACAGAGGTTTCCAACCTCCCCGTTAGGCAGCCGATAAGAGTTTTCCGGGGAAGTCGTCGGGGATACCACCAGTTCACCCTCCTTATTTTTGGTTAGTGTTTCTTCAAAAAACAGGGCAGCTTCTTTTGCATATGGAAGATATTCCTCCAAAAATTTTTTATCCCCCGTATAGCGGTAGTGCTCAAAAATATGCAGGCAAAGCCACGCTGCACCCATCTGCCAGTAAGTTGATGACGGCAGGGTATCCTGCGGGGCGCAGTCCCCCCAAATATCAGTGTTGTGGTGGGCAACAAAACCCTTTGCGCCGTACATTTTTTCTGCTGTTTCCCTGCCCCGTGGATACATACGTTTGATATGCTCAAAAAGCGGAAGATGCATCTTAGAAAGATTACAGTTTTCCGCATGCCAGTAATTCATCTGGGTATTAATATTTATGGTATATTTACTGTCCCACACAGGAGTAAAACTGTTGTTCCATATCCCCTGCAGATTGGCGGGCAGGCTTCCTGGCCGGCTGGAAGCCGCAAGCAGGTATCTTCCATAGGCAAAAGAAAGATTTACAAGCCCCAGATCCTCTCCTCCATTTTGGACAGCCCTCAGCCGGCTGTCGGTAGGGATATCATCCTGGCAGTTACATTCGATCCCAAGCCTGCACCTGTCCATAATCTGCGAAACATCTATAATATGCCGTTCCCTCAGTTTGTCGTACCCGATTTTCTGGGCGTTATCTATCCGCTCCAGAACGGTTCTACAAGGGTCTTCGCTATAAAAGCTTGTTTCAGCACAGGCAATCAGAACGGCATCCCTGCCGCATCTTAGTGTCTTTCCAATAATGCCACAAGAACCCTTTACTGCCCTGATGCAAAAACAATATTTCACACCATCCGCGCCGGACTGCCCTTCCATACAAAGAGTGTTTTCATCTAGCTTTTTCAGGTTTTCCATAAAAACACCCCGCTCGATGATAACGGAAATTTCTGCTCCCTTGCTTCTCATAACCATTACCTGGTCAGGGTAAGAAAGAAAGCTTTCCCTTAAATATAAAACACCATTTATGGCATAGGAAACAGTATGAATCCCCCTGTCAATATCAAGTTGCCGGGTATAGTCTTCACATGGGCGCATTTTGTAAATCTGCTCGCCCCATCCGTCCCGCAGACCAAAAACACTGATATTTTCCCCATGATCAGGAATTACAAAAAGATCACAAAGTGGTTCGTAATGGCATTGATAGTCAGGAATTGCCGCCATTGCGAGATTTGCAAGTTTTTCTGCTTCTGAAATTTTGCCTTCCTCAATCAGGCGGCGTATTTCTGGAATATTTTTTCTTGCATCGGGATTGATCCTATCACGGAAACCGCCATACCAAAGGCTGTCCACATTAAGCTGAAAGCGGTCAACCATATTCCCGCCAAAACACATCGCACCCATATACCCATTCCCCAGCGGAAGTGCATGATTCCAATTTGCCGCTGGATTTTTATACCAAAGCTTATTCAATAATAGCCCTCCTTCTAATATTGACGTTCTTATTTCCATATGCTATGATACTGTATCATAATCTTATTATCCACTGTTTTTAGGGAGAAAACATATACTATAATACTTTTTGGAGGGCGGCAATGCAAAAACAACCCAACGATCCCAGTAAAGAAGAACCTGTCAAACACAGTTCCGTATTCGTACCGTACAGCTACTGTCGGGGGATCATGCCGGATTATTACCCCGCTGTGACCCTGCATTGGCATAAGGAGTTCGAACTATGCATGATCCTAAGTGGAAGTTGTACGTTCCGGCGGGGTAACGATATTTTTACCGCAAAACCCGACGATATTATTGTCATCCAGCCAAACACGATCCATTCGATTTACCCTTCCTTTGGGCAAGTCGCATATGATATCATTCTTTTTCATCCCCGCTTTATCACGGGAGGCAGCGACGACCGGCTTTATCTGGAATTGCTTGAGCCAATCATTTCAGGAAAGAGTGTGATTAAAACGCCGGTCTGTGCTAAAAACCCATGCTATAATGAATTGAGAATTTCTATGGACAATATTTTTATCTGCTCAAGGAATAATACTGCAGAAGAAGATTTATTACTGAAAAGCGAACTTATGCGCTTCTTCTGGCTTCTGATTAAAAGTGGTGAGATCACGCTTTCCGATTATAAAAAATCAGGATTGTCAAAAGTTATGCATCCTGTGATTGAATATATAGCCGGACATTTTTCCGAATATATTACTATTGCAGATCTTGCCAGAAAAGCGCATTTAAGCAAAAGCTATTTTATGAATTGCTTTAAAAAATTTTCTGGGCTTACGGTTACTGAATATTTAAATCAGGTGCGTATTCAGGCTGTTTGCAGACTGCTTTTGGAAACAGAACAAACAGTCACAGAGATTGCTTTTTCCTGCGGGTTCCGCAATATCCCCAACTTTAACCGCCGGTTTAAGGAGATCGTGAACTGCACCCCTTTGGAATATCGCAGGGATTCAAAAAACAAGCGGGGAAAATAATTTTATATCATATTATATTTCCCCACAATATGATTATACATCGTCCGCACCGCCGGAGCCATAAAGTCCGGGTTGAGCGCCGCCAGCCCGATAATCCGGCACGCGGCGGGTTCAATTGGGTAACAATCCACCTCATACGGGATATCGCGCATAACAAGTTCCGGCATCAGGCAGATCCCAAAACCTTTGGCTACAAGTGCAACGGTAGAAAGGTCGTCCACCACATGATAATTTGACTGGATATTTAATGAATTTTCCTTCAGGAAATTTTGGATGTCCGCATCGGTGCTCTCGCGCTGTGTGACAAACTGGTGGCTGCGCATCTCTTCAATCTTCATGGATCTTTTGCCTTTTCCCGCCATCCCTTTTGGCAGCACACATAAAAGCGGGTCGCGGTAGAGTGGTTTGATTGGAATATCTTTGGCGCTGGACACGGACAAAAAACCAAGGTCTACGACCCCGTTTTTGATCCAGTAAAATACATCGTCGTATGTGCCCTGAAATACTTCGATAGTTATCTCTGGATACCTCTCCCCGAACGAATGCAGGATATCCGGAAGCCAACTTGTGCATACGCTTGAAAAAACGCCGAGTTTGACCTTCCCGCGCTTTAAGCCGTTCCACTCTGCAATCGCCTGCTGTAAACTCTCATTACTGTTTAAAACTGCGTTGACATAAGGGAGAAGATGTTCCCCATAATTGGTCAGTGTGATTCCGGATTTCCGTCTGGTTAGCACAAAAAATCCAAGTTCCTGTTCCATTGATGAAATGGTGTGGCTGATCGCTGAAGGGGTTAAGCCCAAAATATCGGCAGCTTTTACAAAGCTGCCGATACTGGCGACTGTCTGAAAAACCTGATATGTTAAAAGTGTCATAGTCTTTTCCTTATTTATAGTTCCGTAAAATCCCTCCCCGCACCCACCTTCCGGGAAACGATTCTCTGTCCGCACAGCTCCCAGAGAATCGTTTCCGGGTTCTGGAAGGGATTTTACTGTTTTTCAGTTCCGTAAAATCCCTCCCCGCACCCACCTTCCGGGAAACGATTCTCTGTCCGC
>CAMWUU010000122.1 GCA_947177515.1 uncultured Lachnospiraceae bacterium | reverse complement strand
TTCGGTGACAGCGGTATTTTTAAAAGTTTTATAAGGCGTACTTACCATGAAAAAAGCTTTTTGATCTGTTCTAACAGTATAAAGCGGATTTCTGGTTTTTTACTTTCCCTGGGTGCATGGTCAAACAGGATGCGGCAGGTCTGTTGGCAGGATCTTATACTGGCACCAGCCGATTCATAAAGTGCTTCGTTGGGGAAGACAAGTGCAAATTCCTCCTCCGTTAAGAGTTCCCGCAACTCTTCTTTTGAATCTTCTGGCAGCGTGCCTGTTGTTACATCAACAAAGCAGAGCTGTGGGAAGATAAGGCACCACCAGTTTTTACCAGAAGCACTGCCAAGGCATATTTTCAGGGCATCATATTCTCCCGCGGGAAGTACCAGGTCACCGTAGAGTTTAACCGGGAAATAGGCGCTGCCAAGCCTGGCATCCGCTGTGTAGGAAAAACCATTTTCGGCAAGGACGCGGTTTGCAGTGGTGGTCAGTGCATCCATTTGTTCGTTAATAATATCAAGTGCCTCCTGTTTTGTCGTTACATCCTCCAGATAAGGTTTGAGATATGTAATGACAGCGTCGCGCACGGTGAGTTTAACATTTTGGTCGGCATCGGAATTGCTGTCCGCAATGATATGAAGGCGCAGAACCTGTTCGGCAAGTGCAGCCTGTAAAGCGGAGGCATTTGCGGAGGTAATTTGCGGGTCATCCAAAGTATTGTCTGACGGGATGCCCCCAAAAGCAAGCGAATAGCTGTTCCTTGCGGTATCTACAAAACGGTTTAGCGCAAAGGGAAGCGGCGGCAGTTCCTGTGTCCTGCGGCATCCCATTAAAAAGAGCAGAAGTCCAAGCCAGAAAAACAGGGCTACGACAAAGAGCAAGAACAGCATAAATACAAGGGGGAGGAAGCCGGAGGGCTTTTTTAAATTTTTTTCCTTCATAAGCAAAAATCCTTTCTGTAATAATTTTACCTTTCCCACATATAATGGAGAAGAACTGGCATCTGTAAGATTTGGCTGCCATTGGTTTTTCTGTTACAAGTATTGCCATGCGTGCGGACGTTTATTCATACAGAAAATTATGTCTGTACGCCATAGTATGGTATCTGATTATAATGAAAGAACGGATCAGATACGGCAACCGGCAGGATAATCAACAAAAAGGCTTCGTGGTTTTATCCCTGTTAAAGCAGGGATTTTTGTTGTTTCCTGCAATCTTTTTAAAGAATATGGTTACAGTCTAAACTTGCCGTAATCCCCTGATTTCATTCTGTTTTCACACTTGAATTGTGGGGGGGCTTGTGGTAAAATAGTAAAATATGGATAGAAAGCTTTGGAAAGTGGGGATGGCGATGAAAAAAACGGTGGTAGTTTTATTTGGCGGCCAGTCGTCGGAACATGAGGTATCCTGTATGTCCGCGCAGACGGTTGTGGAAGCGATGGACAGGGAAAAATATAATGTAATCTTAATTGGTATCACGAAGGAGGGGCATTGGCTCTATGTCCCGCATGTGAACCGGATTGCGGATAAAAGCTGGTATAAAAGTGGCAAGCGCGCTGTAATTTCGCCGGATGCAGGGATGCATTCCGTCCTTGTATTTTCGGATGCGGAGAGTGAGGGGAGTGCGGCAGTTTCGGCTATCCTTGTGGATGTGGTATTTCCTGTGCTCCATGGGCTTTATGGGGAGGATGGTACAGTGCAGGGGCTTTTGGAACTGGCAAAAATCCCGTATGTGGGCTGCGGGGTATTGGCATCCGCAGTTTCCATGGATAAGCTGTATACCAAATTGATTGTGGATCGGTTAAAAATACGGCAGGCGGATTATATAGAAGTGGGACGGCATGAACTTATCGGGGAATGTGGGGAAACAGCGGACCGCGTGGAGGGGGTGCTTTCCTACCCGGTTTTTATCAAGCCGGCCAATGCTGGGTCTTCCCGCGGTGTTTCTAGGGCGGATAACCGGGAGGAACTAATTCGGGGATTAAAACTTGCGGCAAAGCATGACCACAAGATACTTGTGGAGAAAATGATTGTCGGACGTGAGATTGAATGCGCGGTTTTGGGCGGGCAGGAAGCAGAAGTTTCGGGTATTGGAGAAATTCTTGCGGCAGCAGAATTTTATGATTATGATGCAAAATATAACAGCGCAGAATCGAAAACCGTGATCTCGCCGGAATTGCCGGAGGGGAAGGCGGAGGAGATCAGGCAGGATGCCCTTAGGATTTTTGCGGCGGTGGATGGTTTTGGGCTTTCTAGGGTGGATTTCTTCCTGGAGGAAGGAACGAATGAAGTAGTCTTTAACGAAATCAATACCATGCCTGGCTTTACTTCCATCAGCATGTACCCGATGCTCTGGGAGGCACAGGGCGTAACGAAGAAAGAGCTGGTTGACCAGCTGATTGGGATGGCACCGGGGCGGCTATTATAAGGCAGTTGGTTTGATTGGGGCAGGTTTGTCCTGATTGTCCTGCCACGTGGTGGGGAAGGGAGGATGGGTTATGGGTTGCGGATTGCCGGTCGGTGTGTTTGATTCCGGTGTCGGGGGATTGACTGTTGCAAAGGAAATTATGGGCAGGCTTCCCGGGGAGCGTATTTTATATTTTGGCGATACGGCGCGCGTACCTTATGGGAGCAAATCAAAAGAAACCGTTACGGAGTATTCCAGGCAGATTATGCGTTTTTTGATTTCCCAGGAAGTAAAGGTGGTCGTGGTGGCCTGCAATACAGCCTCGGCGCTTGCGATTGATGCGATGCGCCGGGAATTTGAAGTGCCGATTCTTGATGTGGTGGATCCAGGCGCACGGACGGCGGCGGAGGTAACAAAAAACGGGAGTATCGGTGTGATTGGTACGGAGGGCACCATCCGCAGCGGTATGTACAGCAAGTTCCTCTACCGGCTCAATCCAGATCTGAATGTTTACAGCAAGGCCTGCCCGCTTTTTGTACCACTAGTTGAGGAGGGATGGATTTACGACTCTGTAACAAGGGAGGTCGCAAGACGTTATCTTGAAGAATTCCAGGGTAAGGGCGTGGATACCATTGTGCTTGGCTGCACACATTATCCATTGTTGCGCAATCTTTTAAAGGATGTGGTGCGGGAAGTTTTAGGCGAGGGGGTGACGCTTGTCAATCCTGCGGTGGAAACAGCGAAGAATTTGAAGCAACTACTCTCTAAGAAAGGGTTGCTTGCAGGGGGGGAGGAGCTGCCGGAGCATACTTTTTATGTGAGTGACGGTGCGGAGAAGTTCCGGTCTTTTGCCAATTCTATTTTGTTGTGCAATGTAATTGAAACAAAGGATGTGGCAATTAAGACATTTGAATGAAAGCATGAGGCAAGAAAATGACAAAGGATGTTTTGATAACTCTTTCAGGACTGCAGTTTGAAACAGAGGAGGATGAAGCGGTGGAGGTAATCAGCCGCGGGGAATATTATTTCAGGAACGGAAAGCATTTCCTTGTTTATGATGAGCCGACGGGCGATGCGGACGAAAATTCTAAATGTATCATAAAGATTTCCGGGGAGGCTGTCGAGGTAAATAAAAAAGGGGCGGTTAACGTCCACATGTTATTTGAAAAAGATGTTTCCAATATGACTTTCTATACAACGCCGGTTGGTGATATGCTGATTGAGATTACAACACATGGGATTGTGTGGGAAGAAACACAGGATTCTATGTATTTGAGATTGACTTACGCCCTTGATATGAATTACCAGCATATTTCAGAATGTGAGCTGACCATCCGGGTGGATGCCCTAAAGGACTAAGCGGGAAGGGTGGGGGAATGGGAAGCAAAAGCAGAAAAGGGGAATTTACATGAATTTGGCGTATTCCGTAACCCAGGAAGAATTGCTTGAGGTGCTCCTGAATGTTGCGCCGATTAGGCCGGTGTTTATCTGGGGGGCACCGGGAATCGGCAAGTCCGCATTGGTGGAAAAATTTTCAAAGGAAGTCGGCCTGCCCTGTGTTTCCCTGCTTGGAAGCCAACTGGCACCGGAGGATATTATCGGGATCCCGCAGATTAAGGGGGATACCTCGGAATTCCTTCCGCCGAAAATGATTGCGAAAAAAGAACCGTATGTGCTTTTCCTAGACGAGTTGAATGCCTGTTCGCAGGAGGTGCAAAAAGCGTTTTACAGCCTGATCCACGAACGGCGCGTGGGCGAGTACCACCTGCCTGTGGGGAGTATTGTGGTTGGTGCGGGGAACCGCTCGCAGGATGGTGCGATTGTTAAAACCATGTCCTCCGCCCTAATTAACCGTATGTTCCATGTGCAGATGAGGGTGGATGCTACGCAGTGGCTGGCGTGGGCATATGAAAACCATCTGCATCCGTGGGTTACGGATTATATTTCGCAGAGGCCGGATCACTTGTTTTCTGAGCCGCCAAAGAATGAGGAGCCTTATTCCACGCCGCGCTCCTGGCATATGTTAAGCGATGCGCTGACAGAGTACGGGGCGGGGGAGAGGGAACTTGCAGAGAATATTCTGCGCGTGCTGGCTTACGGCTGTATCAGTGCGAAGCATGCGGGGATGTTCCTTGCTTTTACAAAGCAGCTTGGCAACCGGCATTTGCTGGCAGACATCCTGAAAGGGGATGCAAAATGGCCTACGAAACCGGAGGAGCGCGATATCCTGTATTTTGTGGCTCAGTCGTTCCGGGCTAGGCTTTTGCATGACCTGCCGGGAAATAAACAGAATATGAATAAGGATGCACAGTACCTGGCGCATCGTGCGAAGGCGCTGATTAAGGAACTTTCACAGGTTAATTTTGAAATTGCGCAGATGGTGGTATCGGCGGATGAGGGGGAAGTGTTACCGGATTGGTTTATGGTGGAGATTGTCCGGGATCTGCCAAGACTTGGTTGTGTGTGAAAATGGAACGGATGGAAACAGTCTGTTTTTTGGGGGAGGTATGGCGAATAAGAATAAAGCGGGGAGCAGGATTTCTGCGGGGGAACAACGCTTGAATTTGGGGCTTTCCCTGTTAAGGGGGAATGCCCTTTTTTCAAAGCTTACCGGGTATATCCAGGTACTTAGCGGGAAAAATATGGGGAAGGATAGTGCGTATGTATATGGTGATGGTACGATTTGTGTAAATAAAGATGCCCTTCTAACCCCGGAACAATGGGCGTATACCATTGCCCACTGCAAACTTCATCTCGCCTTTGGGCATTTTGATGCACAGAGGATGCCGGGATATGAAAAGGAATCGGACGGCTCTTTTGAATGGGTGGTTTCCTGTAACAAAATGATCTGGAATATGGCGTGTGATATCTATATCAGCAAGTTCCTTCGCGATATTAAGTTCGGTTCCCCGACCTGCGTAAACCCGGTGGATTTTTTTGCGGGAAATTTTTCGGATGAGAAGAAGATTTACCAGTACCTGATGGAACATGGCTATTCTGCTGGAGGGACGGGGGCTTTAGACAGCTTATCGGGAAGGAATGCATTTGGGTATAACAGTTTTGGGACTGCAAAAGGAATGGACATGCATGGTCTTGAACATCCACGGGTCTATGATGTGAAAAGAAACCAGAAGAATGAGTTTATGTCAAATTTTGCCTATGCCCTAGCTTATTCGGTTTCGAGTGTTGTAAGTGAGGCCGGGGGACATGGGGCGGTAAACGTGCGCACACAAACCGGTTCAGAAAGGGCAGCGCAGTGGTTTATCAGCCATTATCCGCTGCTTGGCGGGCTTGCTGCCGGTTTTTTGATTGTGGAGGATTACGGTGTTTGTAACAGGGAGGAGATTTCCATTGCGGCAGTGGATGTGGTGGCGGGGGAAATTTATATAAATCCTGCGGCTGGCCTTGACGACGAGGAACAAAAATTTGTGCTTGCCCATGAGTTCCTCCATGCGGGGCTGATGCACCATGAGCGCTGTAAGGGGCGTGACCCGTATTTGTGGAATGTGGCCTGCGATTATGTGATTAATGGCTGGCTGTGTGATATGGGCATTGGCCGGATGCCGGATCGGGGACTCTATGACGAAACGCTAAAGGATGTTTCTGCGGAAAGCCTTTACGATCGGATGATACAGGATTTTCGTAAATTTTCGAAAATGGATACGTTCCGGGGATATGGGAAGGGGGATGTGATAACAGGGAGAAAGAAGGGGGGAAAGCCGCGGCAAGCCGCAAATTCCTCCGTGGCTTCGCTGGATGATTTTTACCAAAGTGCCCTGCTAAGCGGGCTGGAATACCATATCAGCGAGGGAAGGGGGGAGCTGCCGTCCGGTTTGATTGAGGAAATCCGGGCGCTTTCCATGCCGCCGATCCCCTGGGATGTGCAGCTAGGGAACTGGTTTGACGAATATTTTACCCCTCTTGCAAAATACCGGACTTATGCCCGTCCAAGCCGCAGGCAGGGCAGTACGCCGGATATTCCAAGACCGAGTTATGTGCGCCCCGGGATACCAGAGCATAGCCGCACGTTCGGCGTGGTGATTGACACATCCGGTTCGATGGATAAAAGGCTGCTTGGTTTTGCGCTCGGTGCGGTGGCAAGCTATGCCGAAGCGAAGGAAGTCCCATATGCACGTGTTGTTTTCTGCGATGCTGCGGCATATGATGCAGGATATCTGGCACCGGAGGATATCGCAGGGCGTGTTCGGGTAAAAGGACGGGGCGGGACGGTGCTCCAGCCGGGTGTGGATTTGTTAGAGGGGGCAGAGGATTTCCCGGGGGACGGCCCGATCCTTATTATTACGGATGGATGGGTGGAAGACCGTATCCATATAAAGCATGAGCATGCCTTTTTGGTTCCGCGCGGGCGCAGGCTGCCATTTGCGCCGCGCGGGAAGGTATTCTATTTTGAAGAATAATGATTTGGGGGGAATGCCACGTGCGCGGCGCAATGGGAGGAAAATAGAAAAAGGGGTTATCACAAAAAAAGTTACCCTACTTGTTTTGTGATAATCCCTTTTTTCTTATTTTTTCTTTTTGGTTTTCTTGTCTTTTTCCAGTTCCTTATTTGCCTGGTCGACCTTTTTTTGCAGTTTGGCGCGCGTGCGTTTTAACCAGCTCTGTTTTTCTGGTTTTTGCTCTAAGCCACCGCGCAGGCCTTTTACATCCATAATGTAGATGCCGTTCATCACAGCCTTAACTTCCTTTTTTACGGGAATAAGATCAAAAATCTTTTCATCGCACATTAAGTTTGTGACTTTGGGTCCTATTTTGGCCTTGACCACCGGAACCTTCGCCCCGCGCAGCGCTCTTGGGGTCTGGTCGATCACTAGCTGCGGGAAACCGGCCTCTTTTAGCTTCATCCTCTTTTTGTCGATTACAAGAATGGAATATGTCTGCGCCCCGGCGCGGATCTGTTCCTGGGATGCTTCGGATTTTTTTTGCAGTTTATTCGCGTAAATTGCAAGCGCAATGAATGCCACGATTAAAACAGCAAGGATGATAAGTACCACGATTGCCCATACTGGCATAATAAGCCTCCTTTTTCGTTTTTTGTTCAAGCCATAACAGCTAAATTGTATCATATATTTGGAAAAATGCAACTGTTTTTGTGAAAGAAAAGGGAAACGAAAACGTTTAACTTGCATTTTTGCTCCGCTTTTGTTATGATGGGGACAGGTCGTAAGCGGGGAGGATTTTTCCCGCGGGCGGATGAAATAAAAATGTTTTGAGAACGGAGGTTATTTATGGGTGAAGAACTGAAAGCATTTTCCCTGCATATGGGAAAGGCAAAATGCGCGGTGGATCTTGGGGACGGTTCGGAGCGCGGGGAGTATGTAAACCAGGACTATATTTTACAGGTACTTGGACGGCCGCACCGTTCCATCAGCCTGATGTACTGCTATTACCCGTTGGATCAGGGGTGGCCGGGGCGTGCCAGTGTAGTGCACAGGAATCCGGATGTATCGTTTGCGTGGGATTATCCTTATGATGATTATTTTACATATCGGGGCGGGTTAAATGGCAGTACGGATGGTGAGCCGTTTACCTGTATGCGGGATGTGCGCAGGCATGGGCAGGATGTTACGCTGACACTGACCATTGACCCACATGTGACGGATGAGCATCTGATTGCGATTGCAAAGGATTTAAGACCGTTTGGCCGCATGATGCTGCGGATTAACCATGAGTGCACAGGGAATTGGTTTAGTTTTACAAAGCGCAGCAGCTATAAGGAAATCGGTGAATTCTACAGCCATTTCTGTAAGATCTTAAAGGAGTATGCCCCGAATGTGCAAACGATTTTATGCACGGGCGGTGTGGATGCGGGCAAGACTGAAATCGAGATGGAGGATTGTTTTGCGCAGGCGGTGCGCGATGCGGATATGTGGTCGATTGACAAATATTTTGCACTGCACTGGGGCTGGCCTTACGATGTGGCGGAGCGGGGTGGGAAATCCCATAGCCGCGGCGATATCGGGGATATTTATGAGTACACTAAGCGAACATTTTTAAGGTTTAAGGAATTGAACGGCGGTGTGGCAAAGCCGATGATGATGAGCGAGCTGAATGCGGATGGTGATGTGACTGGGCCATATGACCAGGTGAAAATGGTAAAAGAGTTTTGTGACCGGATTAAAAAAGAGAATGCATTGTGGTTTACAAATTTTTCCATGTATCAGTTCCGTGACCGGGGCAGGCTGGGGCTTGAGATTGAAGATCCGAACAATGCGCAGGTTGGCATCGCACAGCCACTGCTTGCCGCCTATAAGGATATAATACATGAGGATTATTTCAGCCCGCAGATGACTGTAAAGGAAGAGGTGTCCCTTCCGGTTAAGCTGCGCTGGGGCGGTGCGGAGGATGCCGAGGGGCTTGCCATCCCGGTACATTTTGAGGGCAACCCGCATTTTTGTGAACTGTATTTTGAGGAGGAGTTAAACCTGATGATTGAGATTAATGGCAGATGGTTTTACAAATCCCCGAAAGTGAAAGTGGTTGACCTGATGGCGGCATTTTTTGAAAAGCCGCTTGACGGTCCGGCTGATTTAACCATCCAGGTCTTTGCGCCGCCGGCTAATGGGGAGAATGATGCGGCGACGGAGGATGGGCTGTTTAATGATTATACGGTGGTTGGGAAACTGCCAAAGCTGAGAGTGAGGTAT
>CAMWUU010000121.1 GCA_947177515.1 uncultured Lachnospiraceae bacterium | reverse complement strand
TCCATGTTTTTAACCCTGTGGGTGGTGATGATTATCGCGTTTTTAGGCGTGTTGGTATCGGTGCTGGCGACGCATATTTATTCTTTTTTTGCAACCATCTACTTTGAAATCAAGCTCCGATATTTGTAGGGCAGGAAGGAGGCAGTCGATGAAAAAGAAAATTTTGGCCGCGTTTGCCGGCATAATGTTTGCCGGGGCGCTGACGGCAGCAGCCTTCCTTGGAAATGGGCGCGTTACGGCGGTGGCGGATGAACCTGCGGCGGACAGTACACAGGAAAAAATCCCGATTCCAGACAATCACATTGGATCTTCATGGAAGGCGGCAGATTCTGAGGCAGCAGGGCTTGGATACACTTATCTTGCCATGGAGAATAACCGGGTTGCGTTCTATGTTAACGAGAGCGGAAATATCGGCGTGAAGGATAAGGCGAACGGGGAGTGGTATCTCTCCGTCCCAACAGAAGAAGCAAGGGATGCCGATCCACTTGCCAAGGCGGTGAACAAAATGAACCTTGGCAGTGATTACCAGGTAGTCTTTGTGGATCAGAATGGTGCAACTTCCGCGAAAAATACGCTGGCTGGCGTTGTAAACAAAGAAAACGTCCGGATTACGGAGTCGGAGGGTAGCTTAAAGGTATGGTACTATTTTGAGGATATGGAAGTTGGATTTTCCATCCAGTATGCACTGACAGAGGATGGCTTTACCGTAAGCCTGCCGTTTGCTGATTTTATCGAGCGTATTGACGAAGGACGGACAGCACAAGACCGGGGAACGGTTTCGTACTGGGGTATCCGCAGTGTCAGCGTACTGCCTTATTTTGGGGCGGCGGGGCTTTCCGATGAGGGGTATATCCTGATTCCGGACGGTTCCGGGGCGCTGATCAATTTTAATAACCAGAAAGCGGCCTATGGCGCGTACAGCCAGGATGTTTACGGGCGCGACCCAGTGCTGATCCTGGATAAGAATTTAAAGACAGCCAAGAATGTGCTGATGCCAGTCTTTGGTGCTTCGTTTGGTGACCACGGCTTTTTTGCCACAGCAGAAGCGGGTGGTGCAAGCGTGTCAGTAAACGCGTTAAGTTCGGGAACGATCACTTCATTTAACAATGTCTACATGCAGTTCCGCTATCGGCAGACCATGTCGGCAACCCGTTCCGTAGCGAACAGCTACGGTGGCAATTCAACACTTGGCAGTACGGTTGTGGTGGACAACAAATTTTCCGGGGACTGCTACCGCCTGCGCTATTTCCTCCTTGAAGAGGAAGAAGCGGATTATGTTGGTATGGCGAAGTGCTACAGGGATTATCTGATTTCACAGGGGCTGACAAAGAAAGAGTCCGCAAAGGAAGCACCTCTATATTTAACCTTGTACGGTGGTATTGAGGATACGGATTATTTTCTCGGCATCCCGTACAAGACCGTAAAGCCGTTTACCACTTATAAGCAGGCGCAACAGATTTTGGAGGAACTTGTCACAGGCGGGGTTGACCAGATGGCGGTTCGCTACCTCGGCTGGCAGGACGGCGGTCTTAATGCGAGCGTGCCGACAAAGGTGAAGTTTGAAGGAAAGCTTGGCGGGAAAAAAGCATATCAGTCGCTTGTGGATTATGCGGCGGGTGAGGGAATCAAATTATTCCCGGAGGTGGATTTCCTGAATCTTTACCAGAGTGGCACGTATTCCATCCACAGTGACGCAATCCAGGCGGCGACGCATGACACGGCCTATCAATATACCTATGACCCAAACACAGGGAACAAACAGGAAGAGAACCGCTGGCAGATGTTAACGCCAAAGCTTAGTATGGAGGCGTTTACCAAATTGGTAAAGCAAAAAGATAAGCTTGTTTGCGGGAATCTTTCCCTAGGTGCACTGGGCGGGACACTTTATTCCGATTTTACGGCGAGAAAGAACGCCATCCACCGGGATGATACGATGGCATTATGGTCTTTGATGGTGCAGGATGCAAAACAGGAATTTAACAGTGTGATGGTAGATACCGGAAATATCTATGCTGCCATCTATGCGGATTATATTTCGGGTGTGACAACGGAGTCCACTCATTTTAACCTCACGGATGTGAGCGTGCCATTCTATCAGATTGTAATGCATGGATACGCTTCCTATTCCACTGAGCCGGTTAATTTGACACCGGATCCGCTAAAAGCGGTTTTAAAAGCGCTTGAAACCGGCAGCAGCCTGGAATTTTCCCTGATTTTCGGCGACGCGCACGAACTGGTAAAGACCAGGTACAATTACCTGTACAATGCAAGCTTTGCAGCATGGTCGAAGCGGATTGCAGAGTATTACAACATGGCGGCACCGGTGCTTACTGCGGTGGCAGGAAATGAAATTACCGGACATGCGATGCTTTCGGATAATGTTTATAGGACAGATTATGGCGCGGTGGGTTCGGTCTATGTCAATTATGGGAAGAAGGATGTCACGGTGGATGGTGTGACCGTTCCGGCAAAGAACTTTGTTTTTCAGGAAGGGAAAGGGAGGTAGACGGGTATGGCTGGCAAAAAGAAACTGAACAGGATGCGCAGACGGGAAGCCAGAACCGGATACGCGTTTATCTCCATCTGGCTGGTTGGGCTTATCTTCCTTTTTTTAAGACCTCTCGGGATGGCGTTCTATTATGCTTTCCAGGAAATGAGCATTACACCGGACGGGATGATCTATGAATTTGTCGGGTTTGAAAACTTTATTTACAAATTCCGCGATGATATTTACTTTTTTGACAGCACGGTTTGGCCGGGTTTATCAAAATTTATAATCGAGGTTCCAATCTGTGTGATTTTCAGCCTTTTTATCGCCATTGTGCTGAACCAGAAATTCAAAGGCCGCACCTTTGCGAGGGCGCTGTTTTTCCTGCCGGTTATTATCACGTCGGGAATCGCCATCCAGGTACTCCGCTCTTACGGGCTTGATACTTCGATGGAAACGGAAAATACTTATCTGTTTTCCAGCAATGGTGTGGCGGATGTCCTTAGCAACGCAGGGCTTCCGATGGGGATTGTTGATATTTTCACACAGATATCAAACCGGATTTTTGATATTGTCTGGATGTCTGGGATACAGATTATTCTGTACCTGTCAGGACTTCAGGGGATACCATCCTCGGAGTACGAGGCGGCGCAGATCGAGGGGGCAACCGCATGGGAATGCTTCTGGAAAATCACCTGGGTGCGGATATCGCCGATCACACTTGTTGTTGTCGTCTACTCGCTGATTGATTCATTTACAAATGTTTCCAATGTGATGATCAAGTTTATCTACGAGGAGTATTCCCTCAGGGGGAATCTTGGCGGAAGTTCGGCGCTTGGCCTGTCGTACTGTCTGGTGGCATTCCTGATTATTATCCTTGTGTACGCGGTTACGGCAAAACATGTATTCTATGTTAATGAAGCTTAGATACAGGAAAAGAGGTAGCTATGGAAAATATAATTGCGGACAGGAAAGTGCGGGCAGGCAGTGTAAAAAAGCTCCGTATCAAAAAGAAAAAACTTTATAAGGTGGGGCAATATGTTTGGGCAATCTGCCGTTTCCTGCTGATTTTTGGGCTGGGCTTCGTGATTTTGTACCCGCTTTTGCAGGTGATTTCAAAGGTTTTTATGCCGACCATCCAGTATCAGGATCTAAGTGTGATCTGGATTCCGAAATCGCTTACCTTAGACAATATTAAGAATGCCTTAGAATATTTGAAATTCTGGCCGTCCCTGGCCAATACCCTGATTTTGGGGCTTAGCTGTGCCGCGATACAGATTATCGTGTGTGCGCTGACGGGATACGGATTTGCAAGATTCCGTTTCCCACTTAGGGAGCCGCTGTTTTTGCTGGTTATTTTAACGATTATCGTACCAACGCAGATTATTTTCCTGCCGTCGTTCGTACAGTACCGGTTTTTTGACTTTTTCGGTATCAGCAGGCTTCTTGGTATGGTTACGGGCAAAAACTATACAGAATTTGCCAAAAACTTGATTGATACAAGATGGTCGTTTTGGATTCCTTCGCTTTTTGGTGTGGGGCTGCGCTCTGGAATTTTTATCTATCTGTTCAGGCAGTGTTTCCGCAATATCCCGAAGGAGCTTGAGGAGGCGGCTAAAATAGACGGCTGTGGCAGCATCAAAACTTTTGTGCGCATTATGCTGCCAAACGCGAAATCATCTATTCTTACCGTATTTTTGTTCTCGCTGGTATGGCACTGGAATGAGTACACACTAACAAGGACATTTTTCCCGCAGAATTACCAGCCGCTTGCGGTTCGGTTAAAGCTTGCAGTGGATGGTATGGTAAACGATATCGCGACCAGGACAAACCTGCCGTTTCAGATGGGGGTTACCTACGCGTCCGTCCTGCTGTTTATCCTGCCGGTACTGATGATCTATATTTTTACACAGCGTTGGTTTGTGGAGGGCGTGGAGTCGTCCGGAATCAAAGGTTAAAATGTAAGAGGAGTATAGGGGTGGGAGAATATTTCGATTTTGGTTTTTAGGGGGAAACCCTTAAAAATATACAAGGAAACAGATTTATTTTTTAAAGGAGGAATTATCATGAGAAAGAAAGCATTACTAAGTACAGCGTTGACGGCAGCCATGCTCACCGGAATGTTGACCGGGTGCGGGAATGAGGGAAATTCGGATACTACCCCGACTCCACAGCCAACAAGCGGCGGGACGCAGGCAACCAGCACACCACAGCCAACTCCGGAACCGACCAAGGCGGAAAGCCAATCCACGCCGGAGCCGACGAAGGCAGAGGAAGATCCTGGAAATACGGATGAACCGGGATATCAGAGCCTGCTTGAGATTGACCACTTGGATAACCCGAATGTCGTGTTTGACCATTACTGGAATCCGGACGGCAGGGACAGTTTTGAGATGGCAGCCATCCGCCGCTACGAGGAGAAGTATGGGGAGGGCACTGTTACAGTCAATGCGATTGGCTGGAATAAGGGGATTGAAACCATGCAGCAGAACCTTGCAGCAGGAACGCCGTCCGACTTAATTTTTACGGAGGGCAATGCCTGCTTCCCAAGCTACGTAACGAAGAATTATTTCCAGCCGATCACGGAATTTATTCAGAAGGATCTTGGCAGCAGCTTTATGGATGAGGCTTCGATGAAGAATTTCCAGTACTGTGATGATTACTATGTATTTACGAACAGTGCGAGGACGAAGCCGTACCTGGTAGCTTACTATATTCCGATGTTTGAGGAGAACGGTCTGGAAACACCTGGCGAACTCTACGCAAAGGGTGAATGGACATGGGATAAATTTATTGAGTACTGCGACCTGTTGACGGTTGATACGGACGGCGATGGCGCGATTGACCAGTGGGGCTTAGGGCCGCGCTACAAACTGCAGAACTTTGCTTATGCAAGCGGTATTGTTGGCATCCAGGAAGTAGGAAATGGTTTCTTACAGTCCAACTGGGGCGATGAGAACATGTTAAAATACTTTGAGTTTATTACAAACCTTGAAACCATCCAGGCACGTGCAGAAGGCAATGATGGATGGCTTGGAATCGGCGCGATGTACATTGAAGCCATCAACCATGAGCAGCTCGCAAATCGCGACGAGAACGGTGTGATCCTTGGCAACAATACGGATACCAGCTTTGTGCCGCTGCCAACAATGGATGGTTCCATGGCAACAACCCCAGTTTGGGATAATGGCTATGCTATCCCGAATGGCTCGAAGAACCCGCTTGCCGGCGCAGTGCTTGCAGCAATGATTCTCGACGAGTATCAGAAGGGGTTAAAGGCAGAACAGGAACTGTACATGACAGCGGATGAAATTACACTTTACTATGACTGCATGTCAAAGAGTATTCCGCAGAGAAAGAACAACGATCTGTATGAGGGTGTAACTATGGATTACGGCGAAGCAGAGGCAAAAGAAGGTACACCAGCAGCGACCATCGTAGATACTTACAAGAATGTTGTAACAAACGAGGTAAAAGCCTACAACGACAAACTTGTGGAGAAAATGGGGAGATAATTTCCTTATCGGCGGATCAATGCCTGCTTTGCAGGGGGCAATTGATTTTATATCAATTGAATCCCCTTGTATTATTTAGGATATGGGTTATAATGGAGACAAATGCAAAGGAGAGGACAGGACGCAATGGATCGGTTGAAGCTTTTTGCGATTCCACAGGGAGTTATCAAAAGTCAGGATTTCAGGATCAGGCTTCGCACAAGGGGCGGGGAATGGCAGGAGGCGGAGGCTTATTCTGTCAGGGTAGAGATGCATCATGTTTCGGTGGCCTCCTATGTATACTTTGATTTTTCAGGCGTGGTGGAATGCGAGATCACCAGTTTAAGATGCAGCGTGGACACTGTCGATATCCGGCCTGCATCCAGGCAGGTACATTATCGGAGGAAGAAGGATACAATTTCCTTTTTCCTTTCGGAGCCGGCCAAACTTTCGATTGAAATCAATGGTGACCGCTTCCACAACCTCCACCTAGTGGCGGGGGAAGCAAAAGTATATCTGAATACTTTGAAGGAAGATGGAAAGCGGGTATTCCTTGCGGGCGGACAGTTAAGCCGCCCGGAGGAGTCCTGGGCGATGACAGTGGAGAATGAGGAAGGACTGGGGGATGGCATCTCCATGGAAGGGATTGCCGTCCATGACCCGGCGGAACTTTCAGAGCGCCTGCGGGCGGTTGGGAAGGGTGCGGTTTTGTATTTTGGGGCGGGGCTGCATTATATTAAGGGAAATATTTTTGATGTACCCTCCCATGTCCAGATACAGATCGAGGGCGGGGCGGTTGTCCTTGGCTCTTTCCGGATTACGAATGAGCAGTATGTTTCGATCAGCGGGCGCGGGGTGATTTACTTAGGTTACATGAAGAAAGAGAGTTTCCTGCGCGGCGTTGAGGTAAATAATTCTGCCCATGTGCTGATTGAAGGGGTTACAATCTTAAACCCGACCCATAATATTATCCATCTGGGTAGTGTCTACGATATTGTAATCGAGGATGTCCGTGGTTTTTCACATATGGGATGGTGCGTGGGTGTCAATATGATGGCTTGCGAGAATGTCCTGATAAAGGATGTGTTCCTGCGCAGTTCCGACGATTGTATTACGGTATATGGAAGAAGGTATGAATATCTTGGGGATTCCGGCAATGTGCGGGTGAAGGACTGTGTGCTCTGGGCGGATGTGGCGCACCCTACGAACATTGGTATCCACGGCGATTCCGGCAATGGCGGGAATACAATCGAGAACGTCCTGTTTGAGAATATTGATATTCTGAACACCATGAGCCGCAGGATGATTATCTCGGCTGTCTGTGCATCAACGCGGGGGATGGGAATACCATTAAGAATGTTACCTACAAAAATATCCGGGTAGAACAGTTTGAGCGGGGAAAACTGCTTGATATCCAGGTAAAATGGAACAAAAGATATAACCCAATCCCAGGAAACTGGGTGGAGAACATCCGGTTTGAGAATATCCGCTATACCGGGAGTGGTGAGTTTACCTCCGAGATTCGGGGCTTTGATGAAACAAGGAAAGTTGTGGATGTCCGGTTTAAAGACTTGTATGTGCGCGGAAAGCATGTTACCTGTCCGGAGGAAGGCAATATCCATATTGGGGAATTTGCGGAGAAGGTGGTATTTGAATAATAATGGGAGGGCTGCCTGCAAAGCAGGGCTTTTGGACAGGATTCATGGAATGCAGATTGCGCAGGATATATCCTTTAAAAAGCTGGTGCTTTGCGGCAGCCTTTTTTAGTGCAATTTACATGGGTATCCTCAAAGATTTTTGGGATAGTGGAAAATAAATGGGCGGGGAAGTACGCTTTGCTGCCAGATCAAATGGAGGGAAAATGAAGCAGACTTTATTTGAGGAAGTTTTGGTAAAATTGGATGCAGCGGGAGAGGAATATCGTTGTACATTGCCTGAGGTTACCGATCTTTCAAAGCAGGAGGGAATAAGACTTTATGTGGAACTTCTTACAGAGGGGATGGCGGAACTTGAGGTAACAATTTATCCGCTTTGTATCGCGCGCCCGGAGTTTTTTCCCGCTGTTGCGGGGAGTGTCTTTGTGGTAGGAAAGGGTGTGCATAGCCTGGAAATTCCTTTTGGGCAGTTTGATTTCCGGCAGATGGTCCGCGCGTTTTTAAACTATGTGGATGGCGTTTCGGTGCGGTTAAAACAAGGTGCCACAGTATGTATAAAAGGAATGGAAGCGGATTTAATGGGTGATTTTTCCGTGTGTGCGGCGCAGGATGCGAAGGCAGGGAATGCGGGGGAATGGGTGGAATATCCCGTCCTTGTAAAGAACCGGGCAGCTAAAAAAAGGTTTGTCAATATCCGCCAATGCAGATATGGAAAGGAATGTCTTCCAGTGGAATATGAACCTTATTTATTGCTTGAAGCAGGGGAGTGCAGGGAGTATATGATTAAGGTTTTGGTGACGGAAGATATCCCCGCGGGAGGGCTTGAAAAAAGCCGTTTTCTTTTCGTTCCGGATGGGGAGGGAATTAAGGAAAAGCAGCTTGTATTCTCGACTGTGAAACGGCGGGGGCACCCGTATCTTCTTCTGACTAGGAAGCAGTGGGAGAAACGGCGGCGGGCAATCTTATCAAGTGAAAGCCTTTGCCGGGCATTCGATAATAAATATTTGCAGGCAGCAAAAAACTGGGAGGTGTTAGCACCGTCTGGGAGGGAGGATTGTGTGTATCCGTCCTATGTCCAGAATTACCTTTTTGCAGCCGTGGTGGCTTGGAAGATAACGGGTGAGGAAGCATATAAAGAAAAGGCCATGGACTTTTTTTATGGGCTGTTAGATAAAGAAAAGGGGTATCTTGCAACGAAGAAATCCTATTTCGAATTTATTGAAACGGCTTTCGAGTATGCCAGAGGTGATTTTAAGGTGCATCGCGCACAGGATGCAGGATGGGTGCAGGAGGCGGAGTTTTTTAACCGTGTCGCGGTTTGTTACGACTTACTTTATTCGTTTTTTACACCGGAAGAACATGAAAAAATGGAAGCCTGCCTGCGCAATTATATGGAGTTTGCCTCCTGGCGTTTGACGGATGGTGATGGAAATAATTTCCAAATAGCAGAATCCGCCGCCGGACTGCTCTGTGCAATGGTTTTGCAGGATTACAGCGGGGTGGAGCGCTTTTTGTATGGGTATAAT
>CAMWUU010000120.1 GCA_947177515.1 uncultured Lachnospiraceae bacterium | reverse complement strand
ATATTTCTGTGCGCCGGGTTTTGCTGCGCCGGTATACTCCAGAAAACCATAGTCAAAATTCCGGTTCAAATCCACTCCCCGCGCATTTGCTTTCCAGAGTTTCAGATAATTTTCAAAGGTATTAGCCGTCTGACCGTTCGCCCGATCCCTGTCGTACCAGCTTTTGATATCTGCCCGCAGTGTGGCATCCGAAACCCCATCGAGGCCATACTGGCTAATCGAAATCCCGTCCGGGTTCATCATTGGAAATAAATGGATGGACACAGTATCAAAAAGCTCCTTTACCGTCTTTCCACCATAGACAGCATCCTCCCTTAGACCAAGATAAAATTCAAGCTGTGCCATCACAAGCTGCGAAGTCATATATTCCCTCGCATGGATACCTGCCTGGATAATAATCTTCTTCCCGGCAACCGGACTGCCAAAGGCTACTTCATAAATATTCCGCCCATCCGCGCTTACGCCAACTGACTGATAGGTAAAACCGTCCGGGTATCTGTTTTTTAACTCCTCTAAGTCACCGCACATCTCATCATAGGAATAGATCTGCTTCGTAGTGTCTACAATTTCCATTTTTTTTTTGCTTCTGCCACAATTGCGCCGGAAAGTGTATCCTTCCCACCGGCAACCTTCTTCTCTGACAGAAACTTCGCAAATGCATAAACTTCCTGGCCATTGTATAACAGCTTATCCCAGCCCTCCGTCCCCTTTTCTGTACGCACAAACGATTCGCCATATTTCACCTGCGCAATCACATCTGAATCAAGCGATGGCGCACTGCGCAAGTTAAGCTTTGAAACCGCAACATAAACAATGTCCTGCGACGGCTCCGGTGTCACCGCATCCGGCGGTGGCGTAGCATCCGGTGTTACTGTCACATTGGGCTGCCCATCACTTCCCGGATTCTGCGGTTCCTGGCTTGGCTGCGGATCCACGTTCTCCGCCTTCGCAACATGCTCGTAACCTTTTACCGTTTCTAATGGTACCAGCCCGTCACTTTCCGGTTCCGTCTTCCCGCATGAAGCCAACAGCAACATGGCAGATAAGGCACAAACCGTTATCCTCCTTGCACATTTCATCCCCTTATCCCCTTTCCCCGTACATATCGCAGGCAGGCAGGAACCTGCCGTACTATCCCCTGCCACTTAAAACAACAAATCCACGGATGGGCAATCCCCATCTATTCACCCGCACTCCTGCCCATTGAGGCAGATGGTTTCACGCAGTTCTTCAAGCGCTTCCTGCGCAAGTGCAATGTCCTCCTCCATCCGGTGTATCATATCACTGCCAACTTCCGCTGCCGTCATCACGATCTGTAACTGCTGCGCAAATTGCTCCGCAGACTTCATGTTCTGCTCATTTGCGCGCAGCAGGCGCTCATTTCCTTCTTCCACTGCATCCGGGGTAACCCTCCCTAGTGCGTCCGCAATCTCCATGTTCGTCATATCCATGGCGGAAAAAACTTCCTCCACGCTCATGGCAAGCGCCCGTATCTGAGCAAGCAGTTTATCGTGCTCATTCAGCGCGTTAAATGCGCTCTGCCCCGCCTGAAGCTGCGCCTGCGACAACCGCTCCACACTCTCACGCCATCCGTTCCCGACATTTTTTATTGACATATTTTACCTTTCCAATACTCCGAACAAATCCCTGACATTTTTTACGCCGATCAGCCCGATTCCCCCGGATTCTTTCTGATTCTTCCTAATGCTCTCCAAATTGGCATGCGGCAGGATACACTGCGCATAACCCAGTTTCTGCGCCTCCGCGACACGCTGTGGTGCCATTGTGACCGCCCGGATTTCCCCCGTAAGCCCCACCTCCCCAAAAACTAGCGTGCGCTCCGGTACCGCCCTGTTTTTATAGCTTGAAAGGATGGCAAAAACAACGGCTAAGTCAAGCGCAGGCTCATTGATACGCATCCCGCCCGCCACATTGATATAAGCGTCACAGTATGCGAGCTGTATCCCTAGCCGCTTTTCCAACACTGCCAATAGAAGGTTGACACGGTTATAATCCATGCCTGCTGCCGTGCGCCTTGGCATATTAAAATTTGTCTGGCACACCAGCGCCTGCACCTCCACAAGCATTGTCCGGCTTCCCTCCATTGTCGCCGCCACAACGGAACCCGGCTCATTTTCCGGCCGTCCCTCAAGCAGATATTCTGAAGGGTTTAAAATCTCAGCCAGACCATTCTGGCGCATCTCGAACACTCCAATCTCATTTGTCGAGCCAAAACGGTTTTTCACTGCCCGCAGGATACGGTAGGAAACAGCATTCTCCCCCTCGAAATAAAGTACCGTATCAACCATATGCTCCAAAACTCTTGGTCCTGCCACCATGCCCTCCTTTGTCACATGCCCGACAATAAAAATCGACACACCTTCCCCCTTGGCTAAGCGCAGCAGGCTGCCCGTTGTTTCCCGAACCTGGCTGACAGAACCTGGCGAAGCCTGGATATCTTCCCGGTACATTGTCTGGATTGAATCAATCACGACAAGCTCTGGTCTTTCGGACAGGATCACTGCCTCCACCAGATCCAGGTTTGTTTCCGCTAACAAAAGAAGCTTCCCCGAAGCCTCCAAAAGGCGGTCGGCGCGCATTTTAATCTGCTGTGGCGACTCCTCGCCGGATATGTATAGCACATGGTGCCCCTGCCCCGCCAGAATACTGCACATCTGTAAAAGCAGCGTGGATTTTCCGATACCGGGATCCCCCCCGACTAAAACCAGCGATCCCGGCACGATCCCTCCGCCAAGCACACGGTCAAGCTCCCCGATCCCGGTATATACACGCTCCGTAACGGTCTGCGTTACCTCAGAAAGCCTCTGCGGTGCCGCCCTCCTGCCCGCCGGCAGCGTCCCGCCAGAAGGACTCCCGGCGGGACTTTTTCTCTGTACCGGCTCCTCTACAAAAGAGTTCCACGCCTTACAGCCAGGGCACTGCCCGAGCCATTTTGATGACTCATGCCCGCACTCGCTGCAGAAAAACACATTCTTCGTTTTGGCTGCCATGTAAACTCCCCTGCCTGACTATACACATTTCACAACGCGAACCGCCGAACCCGCGCCATCTTTCTTCTCAATACTTAAAACGAGCTTTCCGCCAAGATTCGTCTTCATCTTCCCGACATTGATTTCGTCAATAAAAATCTTATATTCCTTTTCCGGCTCTAACTCCAGTGTGATCTGCGCATCTTCAAGGGAAGTCACATCAAAAGCCACCGCCTTTTCGGATACGGAAAAATGCCCCACCGCGGTTCCCGGTACGGACTCATAGACAAACATTCCGTTGCGCTCAAGTTTCGTCATCTCACAAAATGTCTTTACTTTATATAAATCCCCGTCGAATTCAAAATCATTCACCTTTGATTTTTCCGCCAGCGTATAATTCCCAAAACCAAGCGTCCCATCTTCTTCCTTCCAGATCAATCCTTTCTCCATCATATCCTCCTTACCGGCATCACGCCATTTTTAGGCCACAAAATATCTGAGCCACATAAACTGTACCCGCCCTTATTTTAACATAGCTTTAAATTTTTTTCTACTGATTTCTGCCAAATTCGATGAATTTGTTGGCAAACCTACCCTATGCCCGCTCGCGCCTGTGCCGGATCGTAAGCTTTATCTTCCCGTCCGCAAACCCAAGCGTCACCGTATCCCCTGCGCGAACCCTGCCTTCTAGGATTTCCTCCGTCAGCCGATCCTCAACCTTTGTCTGTATTGCACGCCTAAGCGGCCTGGCTCCATATTTCTCATCAAAGCCCTCCTCTGCAAGATGCAAAAGAAGCGCTTCCTCTGCCTTTACGCGGATCTGCATCTGAACCATACAGCGTTTTTCCACCGTCCCAAGCATGATCTTTACAATCTCACAGATATCTTCGCGGGTCAGTGCATGGAAAACAATCATCTCATCGATGCGGTTTAAAAACTCCGGCTTAAACAGGCGCTTTACCTCGTCCATTACGCCTTCCTTCATCTTGTTGTAATCCGCTTTTGCATCCTCCCGCCCCGTAAAACCGAGCCGTTTCGGCGATACAATATTCTGGGCTCCCGCATTCGAAGTCATAATAATAATTGTATTCTTAAAGCTGACCTTGCGTCCCTGCGCATCGGTTACATGCCCATCATCCAAAATCTGGAGCAAGATATTAAAAATGTCCGGATGAGCCTTCTCAATCTCGTCAAACAAAATCACAGAATACGGATTGCGGCGCACTTTCTCACTTAACTGTCCGCCCTCGTCATAGCCAACATATCCAGGCGGCGAACCAATCATACGGGAAACACTGTGCTTTTCCATATATTCGGTCATATCCACACGGATCATTGCATTCTCATCCCCGAACATCGCCTCGGCAAGCGCTTTTGAAAGTTCTGTCTTGCCCACACCGGTCGGTCCTAGGAATAAGAAAGAACCGATTGGACGGTTTGGGTCTTTCAAACCGACACGGCCGCGCCGGATCGCTTTTGCAACCGCACCCACTGCTTCCTCCTGACCAATAACACGCCCGTGCAGCGTCTGCTCCAGATGTAACAGGCGCTCGCTCTCATCCTCCCTTAACCGTTTCAGGGGGATCTTTGTCCACTGGGAAATCACATCCGCAATCTCCTCCTCGCCCACGGTAAGCACGGCATCCTCCCGTTCGCGCTCCCGCTCCTGTTCCAGTTTTTCCATCTTAACACGGATGCGCTCCTGACGGCGCTTGATCTCCCCTGCGCGCTCAAATTCTTCCGCTTTGATCGCGTCCTCCTTCTCCTGCTCCAACAATGCGAGTTTCTCCTGCGCTTCCTTCACTTTTGCTGAAGGTGTATAAATACTAAGACGCACTTTCGACGCAGCCTCATCCATCACATCGATTGCCTTATCTGGTAGAAAACGGTCATTGACATAACGGCTTGCTAGGTGTACTGCGGCCTCGATTGCCCCCTCGGTGATGCGCACCTTATGATGCGCCTCGTAGGCTGGGCTTAACCCGCGCAAAATCTTTACGGCTTCCTCCTCTGAAGGCTCCTCGACCACCACCGGCTGGAAACGCCGCTCAAGCGCGGCATCCTTCTCAATATACTTGCGGTACTCCTCCCTTGTGGTCGCACCAATCAGTTGCAGTTCCCCGCGCGCAAGCGAAGGTTTTAAGATATTGGAAGCATCAATGGCTCCCTCCGCGCCACCCGCACCGATAATTGTATGCAGCTCATCGAGGAACAAAAGCACATTGCCATCCGAGATCACCTCACCAACCACGCGCTTGATGCGCTCTTCAAATTCCCCGCGGTACTTTGAACCGGCAACCATCCCGGAAAGATCAAGTGTCAGCACTCGTTTGCCCCCGATCACTTCCGGCACATCCCCATCCACAATCTTTTGCGCAATCCCTTCCACCACTGCCGTTTTCCCCACACCCGGCTCACCGACAAGGCAGGGATTGTTCTTTGTGCGCCTGCTTAAAATCTGGATGACACGCGCGATCTCATCTTCCCTGCCAATAACAGGGTCAAGCCTGCCTTCCCTCGCAAGCTGCGTCAGATCCCTGCTGTACTGGTTTAAGGTTGGTGTCGCGGATTTGCCGCGTCCGCGCCCTTTCGCCCCGCTCATCTCATTTTTCATAAAAGCCTGATCCACACCGCACGCTGCCAGCAAATCTATATAAAGCTTTTGGAGGTTGACCCCAAGGGTGTTTAAAAGTCTTACTGCAATACAGTCCGAGTCCTTAATTAACGCCATCAGGATATGTTCCGTTCCAATCTGTTCCGATTTTAAGCGCATACTCTCCTTCGCGCTCGCATCCAGTATCCTGCGTACACGCGGCGTAAAATTATCCTTCTCCATCACGCCAATCCCGCCCTCCGGCGCGATCAACTGCTTTACCATCTCAACCAGCTTCTCCTCATCCACCTCAAATTCGTCAAGCACCCGCCCGGCCACACCATTCGCCTTTGTCAGCCCGATCAGAAGATGCTCTGTCCCTATATAATTATGTCCCATATCATATGCCGTTTCCGTTGCCAAACGGATGGCTTGCCTGGCATTTTCAGTAAACTTCTCCTTCAAAACATTATCTCCTTTTCGATCCGGATATTTTAATTGTAAAAACACACCCACCACACTTATGGGCAATCAATCCCACCCACACTGGCACTAGCAAACAAAAGGGTTCACTCCCCACATCACTTTCGCCTACCTCACACCCCTTTCACACTCCATCAATCGGTTAAAATAATCCGCCCGGTACTTCCCCCTCTCCTCCACACTAAGGCTCTTCCCACACAGTTTCTGGAGATTTGCGGGCTGTACCTTCATTAACTGCCCATAAAGATCCGGTTTGCGCAAAAGCGTGATCAGACCGAGGTCATGCCCAAATTTAAGCTGCGAATACAACATCAGGGAATCCGCCGTATTCAGCTTTTTCGCATAGCGCAGGATGCCAAACGAACGAAACACTTTATCCAAAATCTCGGTTTCGCTCCCCTGACACAGATATTCCCTGTACTTTTTTTCTTTCGCCACAATCTGTTCCAATACCTGATTAATATGTGCCATGATTTCCTCTTCCGTTAAACCGAGCGTTTTCCGGTTTACAACCCGGTACAAAAACGCTTCCGTTTTTGTTCCTTCGCCCGATATTCCAAATATTTCCATATCAAATTTCCCAATCTCATCCGAAAGCTTTTGGAGCTTGCCTGTCATTGTGATGGCCGGAAGAAATAAAAGATAATCCGCGTGGAACCCAGTTCCCGTATGGAGCGGGGATGCACACAGGTAGCCATAACGGGGATCGTAAGCATAGCCTAACTCCTCTAAGCACCCATCTATTCGCAGCGCACGCCCATAAGCTTTCTTTAGGTCACTCCCCAGCGCGTTCACACGGATACAGATATGATCTTCCTCATTGACTAGGATGGAAACACCCTCATCCTCCGACAGCACAAGCGCCGCCCCCTGTTTTTTGGGCAGCACAGCGCTGATAATGGAATTTTCCACAAGTGCCTCCCGCTCAAGCGGGGAAAGCTTCCCCACACTGCAGGAATAGTATTTCATATCCTCCACCCGCTCAAGATCCGCCGCCTTGCCGCGCACCAGGTCGGCAACCACACTATATTCCTCCCCTTCCATCTTTCCAACGAAACGGTACTGTGCCAAATTTCTCTTTAACTGTACACGGCTTGCAATCACAATGGGCTCCTCCGCCCGGTTCCCATACCATTTATTCATCCAAGCATCCTGCCTCCTGCTTTCTAGCGGCGCGCAGCGCATCCCGCAGGCGCGCCGCCAGTTCATAATCTTCCCGCTCGACTGCCTGCTTTAGCTGCATCGAAAGCCTTGCCCTCTCATCAAGCTTTGGAGCCATTTCCTGCGTTTTTGCTGCTTCCTTTAATGCAGTAAAATGCTTAGGTCCCCTGCCCGTATGCACATCCGCCCCCTGTTTGCTGCGGATCTTGCGCAGCAGTGTCCTGCCAAATGACTGATAACAGGACGGACAGCCCAAAACCCCACCCTCCAAAAACTTCGGGTATGTCATGCCGCAGCCTGGACAGGAAAGTTTACTCCCCGGCTCCGCGACCCGCACATCCTCCCCCTTTTCCTCCCCTGGCACGGACTCTTCAAAAAGTCCGGACAGAAGTGTCCCAAGGGAGAATTCCCCATTCCCAAACGGGGCTTTCAGGCGCAGCCCCGTGCTCTTTGCCGCACACTCACCGCACAGATACTGCTCCTTTTTCGCCCCGTTGATGATCTCCGTATAAAAAACAGTCGCCTCTTTTTCTTTACAGATTCCACACAACATAATTCCCTCATTTCTGCGCCGCCACAAAAGAAACTCCATGCCAGGCAGCGCGCAGACACAGAGTACGGATTAACATCCGCCTTCCTTTAAATAATTCCAACTTTCCCATATATCACCATGTATCAAAAACCGTCATAAATCTGATCAACTGCCTGATGGATTTCCTCCCTAGTAACCCCCCGACAGATTGCGCTCGCCAGCACCAGCCTTAGCTGCCCCTTCAGCTTCGCAATCGCCTGCAGCTTGTCATAATCAAGTGCCACGACAGCGCCTTTCCTGCGATCCAGTTTTAAATATCCCTCCTGCCTTAAAATCGAGTACGCCTTATTGACCGTGTGCATGTTGATCCCGACATCCTCTGCCAAGTCACGCACCGACGGCAGGCTGTCACCGTCATGAAGCTGTGCAGTCGCAATCCCCAGGATAATCTGGTTACATAACTGTATGTAGATTGCTTCATCACTGTTAAAGTCAATTGTCACTATCATCCCGCGCCCCGTCCTTTCCCTGATGCATCTTTTGTTATATCTATCATATAACAGTCCGGCGAATTTGTCAATCTGGAATCCTGAGGCAATAAAGCCGTAAATGGAAAACAATTTCCATAAATTACCATATAGCCAAAAAATCCGCTGCCGGAAGACCAACTCTCCTCCAACAGCGGATTCCCCCGCAACATCAAGTTCCTTCCCCTTAGGGCATGCAATACCTGCCAATTTCCATACCCTTCCTTCAAGTCAACTTATATTTCCCGGTTCCGGATACCCATGCGCACACACACCAGTAACAGCACCACAACCGCAGCTCCCAGCAGTCCGCAAAGGATGCTCATATTATTTTTCTTGCGTTCGTATTCCCTGGTCTGTTCTAATAGTTCATTTAGTTTCTGGTCAAGCCCACTGGTATCCGTTACCTTTACGATTTCCGGCTCGTAGCGCTGTATGGTATACTCCTTACGGTCAAAACGGTAAAGCCCCGTTTCCCCCTCCTCGTTCGTAAGGGCAAGCAGACAATATTCCGACTGCCGGGATGCCATATAGGCTGGGATGCTCTCCCCATCCACCAAAAGGAAATCGGCCTCATACCCCTCAGGAAGGGTAAGTCCGGACACATCCTCTGCAAGCTGGTATTGATAATTCCCGCAAAGCATCTTCCCATCCTGCGACAAATAAAACACCTTTTTCTCTAAAGGAGGAATTTCCCCCTTTGGAGGAATTTCCTCCCCTGTGGAAGGTTTCTCCTCCACACCCGTAGGCTCTGGCTTTGTTTCCTCCCTCTTCCTTTTTGCAAGGATATGGTAGGTACAGACCGTCCCATCTTCCGCTGTAATCGTCACATTTACATCGTTTTCCCCGTATTCTAAGCGGTCATTGCCAGAAATACTAACCTGGGAATTAACATCCTCCGCCACCGCGCTGAGAATCAGACGGTCACCCGCC